>CAJYLT010000001.1 GCA_913775795.1 uncultured Sphingomonas sp.
CAGATCCGACCCCCGGTTGACCATCGTCACATGGCTGCCGAACTGGTGGAAGATGCCGGCGAATTCATTGGCGATATAGCCGCCGCCGACGATCACGATCCGGCCAGGACATTCGGGCAAGTGGAACACTTCGTTGGAGGTGATGCCATGTTCCGCGCCTTCGATCTCCGGCACGACCGGCCAGGCACCGGTCGCGATCAGGATGATCTTCGCCGTCACCTCCCGCCCGCTCGCCAGCCGGATACCGTGCGGCCCGGTAACGGTCGCGCGCTCGGCGATCAGTTCGACGTCATGGCTGGACAACGTGTTCTTGTAGAGACCCTCCAGCCGATCGACGTCGGCCAGCACATTGTCGCGCAGCGTCGTCCACTCGAAACCGCAATCGGGTACCTTCCAGCCGAAGCGCCGCGCGTCGCGCAGATCCTCGGCGAAATGCGCGCCGTAAATGAGCAGCTTCTTGGGCACGTAGCCCCGGATGACGCAGGTGCCGCCGACGCGATATTCCTCGGCCACCGCCACCTTCGCGCCGTAGGCGGCGGCGACGCGCGCCGCCCGCGTGCCGCCGGAGCCCGCGCCGATCACGAACAGGTCATAGTCGTACTGGGCCAACGCGGGCGCTCCTTCACATCTGCTTGCCGCCAGATAGGGTGGGGCGGGGCCGGGGACAAAGGCTTTCGCGCCGGAACCGGGGACGCAGCGCAGGCGTAAGGGGCGCAAGTGACTGGAGGGACGATGGCGCGCGCGGCGAAATGGACGGTGGGCGTGCTGCTGTGGGTGGTCGTGGTCGCGTGCCTGGTCGCGGCGATCGTGCCGACGTTCCTCGACCGCCTCTATTATCGCGGGGCCGTGAGCGGCCATTTCGACGGCGAACGCTTCTTCAATACCGACGGCGACGACACCGCGCGCGTGCCCGGCGGCGGCAATCGCGCAGGCTTCTTCTGGCGGCGGCTGACCGGCGAGGGGGAGGCGGCGTGGCCCGCCAGCGTGGCGGTGCGGCCGGCGACGAAGGCCGAGCTGGCGCTGCCATCATCCGGCGGCGCGGCACCGCCGATGCGCGCGACGTGGGTCGGCCACGCCAGCGTGCTCGTCCAGACGCCGGGCCTCAACATCCTGACCGATCCGGTCTGGGCGACACGGGCGGGGCCGTTCGGATCAGGGCCGAAGCGGACGACGGCGCCGGGGATCGCTCTGGCCGACCTGCCGAAGATCGACCTGATCGTCGTCAGTCACAATCATTACGATCACCTCGATCTGGCGACGCTGAAGCGGCTGTGGGATCGCGACCGGCCGGCGATCGTCACCAGCCTTGGCAACGGCGCAATCCTGCGGTCGGCGGGGATCGAGGCGACCGAGCTCGACTGGGGTCGGGCGGCGAGCGTGCGCGGCGCGCGCGTGCATGTCGTGCGGAACCATCATTGGGGGAGCCGCTGGTTCGCCGACCGCAATCGCGCGCTCTGGTCGGCGTTCGTCGTCGAACTGCCGGGCGGCAACCTGTTCTTCGCGGGCGACACCGGGTTCGGCGACGGCGCGTGGCCGCGCGAGGCGGCGGCGATCGGGCCGATCCGGCTGGCGCTGATCCCGATCGGTGCGTTCCGCTTCCAGCCCGGCGAGATGGCCACGGGCAGCCATATCGGCCCGCGTGAGGCCGTGCGCGTCTGGGACCGGCTGGGACGCCCGGCGGCGATGCCGATCCACTGGGGGACCTTCAAGCTGTCCGCCGAGGCGCGTGAGACGCCGCCGGCGATGCTCGATCTGCTGATGCGCTGTACCGGTGAGCCGGTTGATCGGTTCACACGTCGAGACATCGGGCGGCCGTTCGACGTGCCGCCGCTGTCGGCCGCGCCTTCGCCGCTGGACGAGGCGCGCGTCGCAGCGTGCGCCCGCACCCCGGCGGTACGGGCGCTCCGCTAGCGGGTCAGCCGCCGGCCTTCAGCGGCGGGGTCTGCTGGTGCTGGACGACCTTCCACACCTCGTGCTCCAACCGGCGATAGGTGGAGGTGCAGTGCGCCTCGTACTTCTCGCCGCCGTCCTTTTCGGCATCGACGGTATAGCCGATGACGATCAGCCCCTCCTGCGGGCGCATGATCTGCTGGTCGGAAAAGGCGACCTTCGACCAGCGCGGAGTCTTCGAGACGGCTTCGACCGCCTGTGCGCCGGTCATGACGAAGGGCGGGGCGGGGACGACCATGACGCACTCGTCGTCGATCGACTCGCGATAATGCTCGGCATCGGCGGTCCACAGGCTTTCCTCGAACGCCCAGACGCGGTCGTCATCCATCTCGCTTCTCCTGATTTGTCAGGCGGATGAAGCGGTCGGGGCCGGCACGCGGTTCCGGCGCACGGGCCAAAGCCCTTAGGCGGGCAGGAGCAGCCGCGCCGTGGTGCCGCGACCTGCGACCAGCTCGAACGTGCCGCTCAATTGTGCGGCGAGCGTGCGTGCGATGCTGAGGCCGAGGCTGCCCGAGCCGTCGATGTCGAACCCCTCGGGCAGGCCATGGCCGTCGTCGCGCACCTCGATCCGCAGCGACTGCGCGCCATCGCGCGACAGCTCGACTTCGATCACGCCATGCTCGCGGTCGGCAAAGCCATGCTCGATCGCGTTCGCCATCGACTCGGCGACAATCAGCGCCAGCGGGATCGCGGCGTCGGGGCTGAGCGTCGCATCCTCCTCGACCATCACGTGGCAGCGGATGCCGGGGCGGCCGCTCGCCTCGATGACGTCGTGGCACAAGGGTTCGAGGAACTCGCGCATCCGGCGGGTCGCGCCGCCGGCGTCATAGAGCTGGCGGCTGATCCGGCCGATCAGCGCAAGCCGGCGGGAGGCTTCGTCGAGCGCAGCCCGCGCGTCCGCATCGCTGATCCGCCGCTTTTGCAGGGAGATGAGCCCGGCGGCAACCTGCAGATTGTTCGAGACGCGGTGCTGAAGCTCGCGGAACAGCAGCTCGCGCGTGTCGGCGAGGACGCGGCTCAATTCTCGCTCACGCGCCAGCTTGGCGTTGGCGCGCTGCATCCAGTGGATGATGAAGACGTCGGTGACGACCACGAGCAGGTAGAATGCCATCGCCAGCAGCGTGCCCGAGCGGATGGCGAAGCTCATCTTCGGATCGACGAAGAAGTACCAGGCGAGCAGCCCGCAGACGAGGCCCGCATAGGCGCCGCAGCGCGCGCCGAACAGCGCCGAGGCGAGGATGACGGCGGGGAAGAAGGTGACGAACGGAAAGCCGCCCGGCAGATAGGGATCGGTCGCCCAGCGCAGCGCGAAGGCGGCGAGGATCAGCAGCGTCGTGATCGCGTAGCCGAGCACGGGTCGCCCCGCCGCCAGCGGCAGCCGCTCGATCCAGATCCGGTCCTGCGTCACGCGATCGATCGTCCTCATCGCCGTTGCGGTTCCGTATCGTAAAGCAGAACCGTTTGGATTCATTAAAAAAGGAGGGGCACGGTCCAAGGACCGCACCCCTCCCTCATTTCAGGGGCTGTTCCCTATCAGTCTTCGGTGATGAACGAAGGCAGGCCGATATTCTCGCCGCCCTCGTCCTTGCCGCCTTCCGAGCGCTCGCGGCGCGGGCCGCGATCGCGGCGGGGGCCGCGGTCACCGCGATCACCGCGGTCGCCGCCGTCACGGCGCGGACCGCGATCGCCGCGGTCACCGCCCTCGCGGCGGGGGCCACGGTCGCCGCGCGGCTCACGCGCGGGCCGCGTGTCCTCGAGCTCGGCGCCGGTCTCCTGATCGACGACGCGCATCGACAGGCGAACCTTGCCGCGCGGGTCGATCTCGAGGACCTTGACCTTGACCTCCTGACCTTCCTTCAGGACATCGCCGACCTTCTCGACCCGCTCGTTGCGGATCTCGGAGACGTGAACGAGACCGTCCTTGCCGCCCATGAAGTTCACGAACGCGCCGAAGTCGACGAGGTTGACGACCTTGCCGTTGTAGACCTTGCCGACCTCGGCCTCTTCGACGATCCCCTTGATCCAGGCGATCGCCGCCTCGATCTGCGCGTGATCCGACGAGCTGACCTTGATGACGCCGTCGTCGTCGATATCGACCTTGGCGCCGGTGGTCGCCACGATCTCGCGGATGACCTTGCCGCCGGTGCCGATGACGTCGCGGATCTTCGACTTGTCGATCTGCAGCGTCTCGATGCGCGGCGCGTGCGCCGACAGCTCGCTGCGCGTCTCGCCGAGCGCCTTGGCCATTTCGCCCAGGATGTGCGCGCGGCCTTCCTTGGCCTGGCGCAGCGCCGCGGTGAAGATCTCCTCGGTGATGCCGGCGATCTTGATGTCCATCTGCATCGTGGTGATGCCCTCGGACGTGCCGGCGACCTTGAAGTCCATGTCGCCGAGGTGATCCTCGTCGCCCAGGATGTCCGAGAGGACCGCGAACTCGTCGCCCTCGAGGATCAGGCCCATCGCGATGCCCGACACGGCGCGCTTCAGCGGCACGCCGGCATCCATCATCGCAAGGCTGCCGCCGCACACCGTCGCCATCGACGACGAGCCGTTCGACTCGGTGATGTCGCTGGTGACGCGGATCGTGTACGGGAACTCGTCCTTGGTCGGCAGCACGGGGTGCAGCGCGCGCCAGGCGAGCTTGCCATGCCCCACTTCGCGGCGACCCGGCGCACCGAAGCGGCCCACTTCGCCGACCGAATAGGGCGGGAAGTTATAGTGCAGCATGAAGTTCTGGTAGCTGAGGCCGCCCAGACCGTCGATCATCTGCTCGGCATCCTTGGTGCCGAGCGTGCAGGTCGCGATCGTCTGCGTCTCGCCGCGCGTGAACAGCGCCGAGCCGTGCGAACGCGGCAGGAAGTGCGCTTCCGCGACGATCGGGCGGACGGTCTTGAGGTCGCGGCCGTCGATGCGGATGCCTTCCTTGAGGATGGCGGTGCGGACGATCTCGGCCTCGAGCTTCTTCACCAGCTTGAGCACGCCCAGATACTGGGCGGGATCGCTGTCCTTGAGGTCGGCGAACGCCTCGCGCGCCTTGGTGCGCGCGACGTTGATCGCGTTCTGGCGCTCGGACTTGTTGGTGAGCTTGTACGCGGCCTTGAGGTCGGCGCCGATCAGGTCCTTGAGCTTGGCCTTCTGTGCGGCCTGATCCTCGGCGGGCTTGAGGTCCCAGGGCTCCTTGGCGGCCTGCTCGGCGAGCTTGATGATCGCGTCGATCACCGGCTGCATGCCGCGGTGCGCGAACATGACGGCGCCGAGCATGACGTCCTCGGACAGCTCCTTGGCTTCCGATTCGACCATCATCACCGCGTCGTGCGTACCCGCGACGACGAGGTCGAGCTCGCCCTCGGCGACCTGCTTGTCGGTCGGGTTGAGGATGTACTCGCCATCGTTGTAGCCGACGCGCGCGGCGGCGATCGGGCCCATGAACGGCACGCCCGAGAGCGTCAGCGCGGCGGAGGCGGCGACCATCGCGAGGATGTCGGGCTCGTTCTCGCCGTCATAGGAGAGGACCTGCGCGATCGCGTTGATCTCGTTGTAGAAACCCTCGGGGAAGAGGGGGCGGATCGGGCGGTCGATGAGACGCGAGACCAGGGTCTCCTTCTCGGTCGCGCCGCGCTCGCGCTTGAAGAAGCCGCCGGGGATGCGACCCGCGGCCGAGAACTTCTCCTGGTAATGGACGGTGAGCGGGAAGAAATCCTGCCCTTCCTTGACCGTCTTGGCTGCCGTCACGGCGCACAGGACGACGGTCTCGCCGAGCGTCGCGATGACCGCGCCGTCAGCCTGGCGGGCGACCTTGCCCGTTTCGAGGGTGAGGGTCTTTCCGCCCCACTCGACTTCCACTTTCTTGTGATCGAACATCTGATTTCCTTCACACCGGCCGCCAGATGCGGGCCGGGGCCTACTTGGATGCGGGCGCTGATCGCCCGCAGATGGCGGAATTGCCGCCGCCGCCATGGCGCCGAATTGCGCCCTGCCGGATATGGAAACGGCCCCGCATCGCGGAGCCGTCCCGGATTACTTGCGAAGACCCAGCTTCGCGATCAGCGCGGTATAGCGATCCGCATCCTTCTTCTTCAGATAGTCGAGAAGGCTGCGACGCTTGTTGACCAGCATCAAGAGGCCGCGACGCGAATGGTTGTCCTTGGCGTGCGTCTTGAAGTGCTCGGTCAGGTTGGCGATGCGCTCGGTCAGGATCGCGATCTGGACCTCGGGGCTGCCCGTGTCGCCGCTGTTGCGGGCGTTGTCCTGGATCAGCGCTTCCTTGCGCTCGGCAGTGATCGTCATGTTTCTTGTCCTCGACATCGTTTCACAGGTTGAAGCCCCGTACGACGCGGACGTTTCCGTCCGTCACCTCGACCAGCGCGACCGGGGTTTCCCCGTCCAGCGCGAAATACTGGCCATCGTCGGCAGCAGATCCGGTCAGCACCCGCCCCTGACGGAGCGCTCCTGCCTGACCGGGTTCGAGGGATAGAGCCGGGATGTCGTCCAGCCCCGCCCTCAGCGGCAGGATGTGGTTCTCAAGCGTGCGCGCACTAGCGGCTTGGTCCAGAATGTCCAGCGAAATCGCCCCGTCCAGCCCGAACGGCCCCGCCTTCGTCCGGCGCAGCATCGTGACATGGCCGACGGTGCCGAGCGCACGGGCGATATCGCGCGCCAGGCTGCGGATATAGGTGCCCTTGGAGACATGGGCGGTGAAGGTGGCTGCCTCGATCGGCCCCTCACCGGGGGGCGTCAGTGAGAGCGAATGGATCGTGACGGCCCGCGTTGCCAGTTCGAACGTCTCGCCCGCGCGCGCGAGGTCGTAGGCGCGCTCGCCGTCCACCTTGAGCGCGGAATAGGCGGGCGGCATCTGGTCGATCGGGCCGGTGAAGCGCGCCAGGGCCGATGCAATCGCGGCGGCGTCGGGGCGCACGTCGCTGGTCGCCACGACCTTGCCCTCAGCATCGAGCGTGTCGGTCTCGGTCCCGAAGGTGACGGTGAAGTCGTACACCTTGTCGCTGTCGAGCATCCGCCCGGCGAGCTTCGTCGCCTCGCCGATCGCGATCGGCAGGACGCCGGTCGCCAGCGGGTCGAGCGTGCCGCCATGCCCGACCTTCGCCTTGCCGTACCCGCCCCGTCGCAGCGCGCGCTTGACGGCGCTTACCCCTTGCGTCGAACCGAGGCCGAGCGGTTTGTCGAGAATGATCCAGCCATGCATGGGGAGCGCGGTTAGTCGCTGGCGAGGGCGAGCGCCAGTCATCGGCGCTTCATCTGCGCCGGGGGAAGCTGAGCAAACACTGACCGGAGCAACCGCCATGCCCGCCCTCACGCTGATTGCCCTGATGCTCGGTCCGCAAATCTGGGACGGCGGCGGAAAGGAGGCGGTGGTCCGCCCGCCGGCGAGCGGGATCGGCCAGATCCTGGGCGATACCGCGCGGCGCGTGCGCGACGGACGGCGCAGTGGCCAGTTCACCAAGGCGCAGGCGCGGTCGCTTCGCCGCGACTCCGCGGTGACCGAGGAGCTTGCGGATCGCTATGCCGTGGACGGCTTGGTGTCCGACTCGGAGAATGCCGAACTGCGCGCGAGGGCCGAAGCACAGCGCGGCATCGTCGATGCGCAGCGACTCAGCCCGCCCCCTCCATTGCCTCGGTGAAATGGCGGCGGCAGAGCGCGATGTAGCGGTCGTTGCCGCCGATCTCGGTCTGCGCCCCCTCCCGTACCGCATTGCCCCCGCCATCGACGCGCAGGTTCATCGTCGCCTTGCGCCCGCAGGGGCAGATCGATTTCAGTTCGGTGAGCGAATCGGCGATCGCCAGCAGCCGCGCCGCCCCCTCGAACAGCGCCCCGCGAAAATCGGTGCGCAGGCCGTAGGCGAGAACGGGAATGTCCGCCTTGTCCGCGAGCGCGGCGAGCTGGTCGACTTGGCGGCCCGACAGGAACTGTGCCTCATCGACCAGTACGCAGCCGACAGTGCGGTGCGCGTGCTCCGCCATGACGACGGCGAACAGGTCGGTCGCCGCGTCGAACGCGATCGCGTCGGCGCCCAGGCCGATCCGCGACCCGATCCGCCCCGCGCCCGCCCGATCGTCAAGCGCGGCGGTGAACAGCATCGTGTGCAGCCCCCGCTCGCGATAGTTGAAGTCGGCCTGAAGCAGCGTGGTCGACTTCCCCGCATTCATCGAGGCGTAGTAGAAATAGAGCTTGGCCATCGCGGGCGCCGCCTTAGCAGCGCGGTCCGCGATTGCGAAGGCGCCGGGGCGGGCGCATCATGGCGGCGATGGCTGGCCTGATCGCCCTGCTTTCCCTGTTCCTCGCGGCGCCCGACCGGCGGCTGGCGATCGACCCAGCGCATAGTCTGGTCACGGCCACGGTCAGCTTTTTCGGCTTTGCCAAGAAGACCGCACGCTTCCCGAAGGTCGAAGGCTCCGCCGATGTGGTCGGCGACGACGTCCGCCTCGACGTACGGCTGGACGCCGCAGCGCTGGTCGCGTCCGACAGCGTGACCGAGCGTAGATTGAAGGGCGAGGACTTTTTCGACGTTGCCCATCATCCGGTCGTGCGATTCGTCGGTGCCGGCCTGCACGCCACCGGATCCGCGACGGGCACCATCGAGGGGAACGTCGTCGCACGGGGTATCAGCCGACCCGCCAGGCTCGACGTGCGCTTCTCACGGCCGATCGAAACGTTGGCGGCGGCCGGTGCCTTTCACGTGTCCGCCGTGACCGAGATCGATCGCCGGGACTTCGGGATGACCGCCTATCCGCTGATCGTCGGTCGCCGTGTGCGCATCGCGATCGAAACCGATCTTCAGCCCTCGGCCTGATCGTCCTCTTCGAGATCACGCGCGACCTTGGGCGAGCGCAGCAGCGCGTCGATGCGGTCGCCCTCGTCGAAGCTTTCGTCGACCAGGAACTTGAGCTTGGCCGCGTATTTCAGGTTGATGCGGCCCGCCACCTCGCGCTGGAGATAGGCGGTGTTGGTGCGCAGCGCCTTGAGCACCGCGGCCTCGTCCGACCCCAGGAGCGGCTTGATGAACACCGTCGCGTGTCGAAGGTCGGGGGACATCCGAACCTCGGTTACGCTGACGCTATGCGCGGCAAGCACGTCGTCATGCACGTCCCCGCGCATCAGCACGTCGGACAGGACATGACGAACCTGCTCGCCCACGCGCAACAGCCGGACCGAGCGGCCCTCGGGCGAACTATCCTGCTGGCGTGCCATCAGACCCTCGCGGAGCGGACGCTCAGAGCGTCCGCTCGCGCATCTCCACCTCGAAGGTTTCGAGATAGTCGCCGGCCTTGATGTCGGTGAAGTTCTGGCTGAACGTCACACCGCATTCGAGGCCCGCGCGCACTTCCGCCACATCGTCCTTGAAGCGGCGCAGCGACGCGATCTCGCCCTGATAGATGATGACGTCGGCGCGCGTGATGCGGGCCTTGAGCGCCTTGCGGATGACGCCCTCGGTAACGAGCAGACCCGCCGCCTTGCCGTGCTTGCCCGCCGAGAAGACCTCGCGGATTTCGGCGCGGCCGACGACCGTCTCGAACGCCTCGGGGCCCAGCTCACCGGCCATGCCCGCCCGGATCTCGTCGATCAGGTCGTAGATGACGTCGTAATACTTCAGCGCCACCTTGTTCCGCTCGGCGATCTCGCGCGCCTTGGCGTTGGCACGGACATTGAAGCCGATGATCGGGGCTCCGCTCGCGGCCGCCAGCGTCACGTCCGACTCGGTGATACCACCGACGCCCGAGTGCAGGATGCGCGCCTTGATCAGATCCGACTGGATTTTGTTGATCGACGCCACGATCGCCTCGACGGTGCCCTGCGTATCCGCCTTCACGACCAGCGGATATTCCTTGGCCTGGTTCGCCTTCAGCGCCGAGAACATCGACTCCAGGCTGGCCGGGGCCGAGGTCGTGCGCTTCTGAAGCACCACGCTCTGGCGATATTCGGCGACTTCACGGGCCCGCGCCTCGTTCTCGACGACCTGCAGCAGGTCGCCCGCCTGGGGCACGCCCGACAGACCGAGGACCTCGACCGGCATCGCAGGACCGGCCTGCTTCACCTGACGGCCCTTGTCGTCGACCAGCGCACGGACCTTGCCGCTTTCCGCGCCGACCACGAACACGTCGCCGACCTTCA
>CAJYLT010000002.1 GCA_913775795.1 uncultured Sphingomonas sp.
TTTCCTGCGCATAAGCGGCGGTGGCGATCGCCAGCGCCGCGGTCATTGCGATGAGCTTCATAAAACTCTCCTCGTACCAAACGCGCTGATTCGCGCGCGTCGGGCCGATGAACGCCCGGCGCGAGGAAGGTTTCCTTTGTTTCGATGCCGATTCAGCTTTCGCCCGGTTTGATACCGATCAGTTTCCCGAATCGAGCGCATAGCCCGCCGAGCGGACGGTGCGGATGATATCGGGCTTGTCGCCGACGTTGATCGCCTTGCGCAGGCGGCGGATATGCACGTCGACGGTGCGGCTCTCGATATCGCTGTCGTGACCCCAGACCGCATCGAGCAGCCGCTCGCGCGAGAACACCCAGCCGGGATGCTCGAGGAAATGCTTGAGCAGTCGGAACTCAGTCGGGCCGAGGGGGATCACCTCGCCGCCGCGGCGCACCTTGTGGCCGACCGTGTCCATCTCGATGTCCGAATAGGTGAGCTGCTCACCCGCCAGCGCCGGGCGCACGCGGCGAAGCACCGCGCCGACGCGGGCGACGAGTTCGCGCGGGCTGAACGGCTTGGTCACGTAATCGTCGGCGCCGGTTTCCAGCCCGCGGACGCGGTCTTCCTCCTCGCCGCGGGCGGTCAGCATGATGATCGGCACGTTCGCCGTCTCCGGCATCCGGCGCAGGCGGCGACAGACCTCGATCCCCGAAAGGCCCTCGACCATCCAGTCGAGGAGGACGATATCCGGGGTCGCCTCCTTGGCGAGCAGCAGCGCCTCCTCGCCGTCGGGGGTCTGCTTGACCTCGAAATCCTCGCGCTTGAAATGCCAGGCGAGCAGTTCGGCGAGCGCGGCGTCGTCCTCGACCAGCAGCATCTTTACCCGTGCCATCGTCGTCGTCCCTTTCAGCTTGCTCGTTCGCGTTCGACCATCCGCTCGCCCGTGGCGGCGTAATGGACCATCTCGGCCAGGTTGGTCGCCTGGTCGCCGATGCGCTCGAGGTTCTTGGCGATGAAGAGCAGGTGCGCGGCCTGGCTGATGGACTTGGGGTTTTCCATCATGAAGGTGACCAGCGCCCGGAAGATCGAATTGTAGAGGTCGTCGACCGCGCGGTCGCGCTCGCACACCCGCCGCGCCGCCTCGACATCGCGCGCGGCGAAGGCGTCGAGCACGTCGTGCAGCATCTCGCCCGCGACGCTGGCCATCGCGGGCAGCACCGACATGGGTTCGATGCGGACGCTGGTGTCGATCTCGCTCACGCGCTTGGCGATGTTCTTGGCATGATCGGCGACGCGTTCCAGCGTGTTGGCGAACTTCATGCCGGTCAGCACCTCGCGCAGGTCGTCGGCCATCGGCGCGCGCAGCGCGATGAGCTGGACGGCAAGGCCCTCGACCTCCTCCTCCAGCACGTCGATGCGGCGGTCGCCCTCGACCACGCGCGCGGCGGCGGTCAGGTCGCCGCCTACCAGCGCCGCGACCGCCTGCTCGATCGCCTGCTCGGCGAGCCCGCCCATCTGCGCGACGAGGCCGCGCAGCTGCCCGAGTTCGTTGTCGAAAACCTTGACCGTATGTTCGTTCATGCGCGTTCCTGACCGGCTCAGCCGTAGCGGCCGGTGATGTAATCCTTGGTGCGCTCCTGGCGCGGATTGGTGAAGATCTGCGAGGTGACGCCGTATTCGACGAGGGTGCCGAGGTGGAAGAAGGCGGTCCGCTGCGACACGCGCGCCGCCTGCTGCATGTTGTGGGTGACGATGACGATCGCGTACTTGCCGCGCAGTTCGTGGACGAGTTCCTCGATCTTCGCCGTCGCGATTGGGTCGAGCGCGCTGCACGGCTCGTCCATCAGGATGACTTCGGGGTCGACGGCGATCGCGCGGGCGATACAGAGGCGCTGCTGCTGGCCGCCCGACAGCGCGGTGCCGGAGTCCGAAAGCCGGTCCTTCACTTCGCCCCACAGGCCGGCGCGGGTCAGCGAGCGTTCGACGATATGGTCGAGCTCGGCCTTGCTGCCGGCCAGCCCGTGGATGCGGGGGCCGTAGGCGACATTCTCGTAGATCGACTTGGGGAAGGGATTGGGCTTCTGGAACACCATGCCGACGCGCGCGCGAAGCTGCACCACGTCCATGTCGGCGGCGTAGATATCCTCGCCATCCAGGCGAATGTCGCCGGCCACGCGCGCAGTCGGGATGGTGTCGTTCATGCGGTTGAGCGTGCGCAGGAAGGTCGACTTGCCGCAGCCCGACGGACCGATGAACGCGGTCACATTCTCCATGTCCACATCGATCGACACGTCGTCGATCGCCTGCTTGCGGCCGTAGTGGACGCTGACGTTGCGGGCCGAAATCTTCGGCGCGGCAGTAGGGGCGGGGGCGTGCATCACCAGCGGGTCTCGAAACGGTTGCGAAGATAGATGGCGAACGCGTTCATCGCGAGCAGGAAGACGAGGAGGACGATGATCGCCGCCGATGTCTTTTCGATGAAGCCGCGGCTGACCTGATCGGACCAAAGGAAGATCTGCACGGGCAGCACGGTGGCGGCGTCGGTCAGCTTGTCGGGCGGCGTCGCGATGAAGGCGCGCATCCCGATCATCAGCAGCGGCGCGGTTTCGCCCAGCGCGCGCGCCATGCCGATGATCGTGCCGGTGAGGATGCCGGGCAGCGCAAGCGGGAGGACATGGTGGAACACGACCTGCACCCGGCTGGCCCCGACCGCCAATGCGGCGTCGCGGATCGAGGGGGGTACCGCCTTGATCGCGTTGCGCCCGGCGATGACGATGACGGGCATGATCATGAGCGCGAGCGTCAGCCCGCCAACGATCGGCGCCGATCGCGGCATGTTGAACGTGCCGAGAAACACCGCGAGGCCGAGCAGGCCGAAGATGATCGAGGGCACGGCCGCGAGGTTGTTGATCGACACTTCGATGAGGTCGGTCCAGCGGTTCCGGGGGGCGTATTCCTCGAGATAGATGGCCGAGAGCACACCCACCGGGAAGGCAAGGCCGAGCGTGACGAGCATCGTCAGCAGCGATCCCTTGAGCGCCCCCCAGATGCCCGCCGCGGTCGGATCGGTCGAATCCGCGCCGGTCAGGAAGGTCCAGTTGAAACCGCTGGTCAGCGCGTTCGCGGCTTTCAGGCGCGCCGCGGCGGCTTCGTCCTCGGGCTTGGCGGTGCCGGTCGCGGCCTCGTGAATGCCGGGTGCGGCGGGCACGGCGATGACGGCGCGGCGCGAGAGGAGCGTGGGGTCGGCCTTGATCGCCTCTCGCACGGTCACCCAGGCGCTGTCGGAGATCACGCGCTCGCCATCCGGTCCGAACGCCTGCACCGCGGCGACGCCGACTGCGTTCTGAATGCCTGCGCCCGCCAGCGCGAGATCGGCACCGGCGCGGGAAAGCTGCTCGGGCTTTACGTCCAGCGCCATCGCCGGGAGGTCGAGCGGCAGCCGCACCTCGGTTCGGGAAAAGCCGCCGAGCCCGCTCGACAGCATCGTCACCAGCAGGAACGCGAGGAACGCGCCTGACAGTGACACCGCGGCCAGCCCCAGCCAGCGGAAGCGGCGCTCTCCGGCATAGCGGCGGCGGATGCGCCGCTGCATCGCGGGCGAGCGCCAGTCGGTCGGCGCGCGATCGAGGGAAGCGCGCTTATTCATAGGCTTCGCGATACTTCTTCACCACGCGCAGCGCGACGATGTTGAGGAGGAAGGTGATGACGAACAGCGTCAGGCCGAGCGCGAAGGCCGCCAGGGTCTTGGGGCTGTCGAACGCGGCCTCCCCGGTCAGCAGGTCGACGATCTGCTTGGTGACGGTGGTCGCACTGTCGAACGGGTTGAGGCTGATCGTCGCTGCGCCGCTGGCGGCCATGACGACGATCATCGTTTCGCCGATCGCGCGGCTGACGGCGAGGAGGATGCCGGCGACGACACCGGGTAGCGCGGCGGGCATCAGGACGCGGGCGATCGTTTCGGACTTGGTCGCGCCCATCGCCAGGCTGCCGTCGCGCATGGCGGACGGGACGGCGGCAAGCGCGTCGTCGGCCATCGAACTGACGAAGGGTATAATCATCACCCCCATCACAAGACCCGCCGCCAGCGCGCTTTCCGAACTGGCATAGGGCATCCCCAGCGCGACGGCGGCCTGACGGATCGCCGGGCCGACGGTCAGCGCGGCGAAATAGCCGTAGACGACGGTCGGAACGCCCGCGAGAATTTCGAGCATCGGCTTGGTCCAGCGGCGGACGGCGGGGGCGGCGTACTGCGTGAGGTAGACCGCGCTCATCAGGCCGAACGGGATCGCCACCGCCATCGCGATCACCGCGCCGATGAAGAAGGTGCCCCAGAACAGCGGCACGGCGCCCAAATCGCGGCCGGGATCGGCGATGCTCACGCCCTGCGGGCTCCAGTGCGTGCCGAGGAGGAAGTCGGCGACCGGCACGATCGAGAAAAAGCGTGCGCTTTCAATCAGAAGGGAGCCGAAGATGCCGAGCGTCGTCAGGATCGCGATCAGGCTGGCGACGAGCAGGATCAGCATCACCCCGCGCTCGACATGCCCGCGCGCGCGGAACGGCGCGGCGACCCGGCTGAAGGCGTAGAGCCCGCCGGCAAAGGCCAGCAGCAGCGCGATCCCGGTGCCGATCCAGGCATAGCGGGTGAGGTAGGTGCGATAGATCGGCGCCAGCACTTCAGCCTGCGGGTTGAACGCGCCGAGGTCGGGATTGCGCGCGATCGCCCGCGCCTCGGCAAGGATCGCCGACCGCTCGAACGCGAAGGCGGGCAGCGTTGCCGCCTGCGGGCTCGCCAGCACGCCCTCCCGCGCCAGTTGCGGGCTGATCCAGCCCCAGGCGGCGAGGAACACGAACGCCGGGATCGCCACCCACATCGCCACGTACCAGCCATGCTGGCCGGGCAGCGAATGCAGCCGCGCGGCGCCGCCCAGCCGCACCGCGCGCGCGCGGGCAGTGAGCCAGCCGATCAGGGCAAGGCCGAGGACGAGGAAGAAGAGCGCCGAACCCGACATCGCGGCTATTGCAGCTCCGCCGGATCGAGCGTTTTGCCCGCGGCAACGATCGCGGCGGAGGCGGCGCGCACGGCACTGGGCGCGGCGATCATGCCCTTGCGCACCAATGGCCCCTGCGGTCCCCAGGACGCGACGTAGTCGGCGAGGAAGTCGTTGAGGCCGGGCACGGGCTTCAGGTGCCGCTTCTTCACGTAGATGTAGAGCGGGCGGGCGCCGGGATAGCGGCCGGTCGAGATCGTCTCGTAGGTCGGCTCTACGCCGTCGACGGGGACGCCGTGCAGCCGGTCGGCATTCTCCTCGAGATAGCTGAAACCGAAGATGCCGATCGCGTTCGGATTGGCGTCGAGCTTCTGCACGATCAGATTGTCGTTTTCGCCCGAATCGACATAGGCGGCATCGTCGCGGACGCGGGTGCACAGGCGCGCGAAGCCGTCATGGTCACGCTCCTTCATGATCGCCGCGCCGGGGACCAGCGCCTCGCACGCAGGGGCGAGGATCAGTTCGGCGAGCGCGTCGCGCGTGCCGCTGGTCGCCGGCGGGCCGAGAACCTGGATCGGGATCGCGGGCAGGCCGGGATTGACGTCGGACCAGAGGCGCGCGGTGTTCGCCTTGCCGCCGGGAAACGCGGCGAGCGCGCGATAGAGGTCGGTCCGGCCGAGCTTCAGCCGCGGGCCGCGGTTCGATTCGGCAAAGGCGACGCCGTCGAGCCCGACCTGCACCTCGATGATCTCGTCCACGCCATTGGCGGCGCAGGCATTATATTCGGAACGGCGCAGCCGGCGCGAAGCGTTGAGGATGTCGGGATGCAGCGGGCCGATGCCGGCGCAGAACTGCTTCACCCCCGCGCCGGTCCCCGTCGCCTCGATCACCGGCGCCTTGCGATCCGGGCGCTTGTTGCGGAACGCCTCGGCGACGGCGGTGGTGAAGGGGTAGACGGTGGAGGAACCGACGATCCGGATCTCGTCGCGCGCGACCCCGCCCTCGTCGCACGCGGCGAGTGCAAGGGCGGCAAAGCCGCCAAGGGCAAGAGATCGAAACATCGAAACGGTCCCCCGGACGCCTGGACAGGCGGTTCCATGAAGGCCGCTAGCACCCGATCGACGCCCCTTTGTGACACCGACGTTGCGGTTTGATGACAGGGTGATCGTCGTTCAGTCGGCCGTGCGGGCGGTACGCTGCTGGTGTGCGCGAAAACGGCCCTTCATGTCCTCGAACGTCAGCCGGGCGTCGATATGGGTGAAGACCCGCATCGGCGGCCCGCCGGGACGCGCCGTGTACCGGCCGTCCGGCCCAAGCCGCGGCGTCGGCTGAACGACCCAGCGGCAGGAGGCGGGCTCGGGCTGGAAGGTCGTCAGCAGCGCCGACAGCGTCACCAGCGGACTGTCGCCCAGCACATAGGCATCGGTCGGCTGGATCGGTTTCATGCCCGGCATCCGGCTCAGCACCTCGGGAATCGCGTCGATCCGGGCCTTGAGCCGGGTGCCGATGCGGCTGTCCGCGCCCAGTGCGTCGAGCTCGCCATTACCGAACAGCATCTGGCGATAGACGTCGCGCGGCACCTGCCAGATCTCGACTGCGGTTTCGTTGAAAACATATTGCGCGGCGGCGGGATCGATCGAGAAGTTGAACTCGGGCTCGTCCGGCTGCGGCGGCGTCGCGCCGATGCCGGGATACTCATGCCCGCCGATCCAGATCAGGCGCAAGCGCCGATCGAGGCCCGGCATCGCACGGCAGGCGAGGGCAAGTTCGGTGAGCCCGGCCCCCGCGGCATAGACGATGGGCGAGTTCGCCCCCGGCCGCATCGCCTCACGAACGATTGCCGCAGTCGCGGGCCGGGTCGCGCCGGCTGAGGCGGTGAACCCGTCCTCGCTGCCGGCGACGCACGGTCGGTCCTGTCCGACCCATTTCATCACTTCGCGTGCCTGAACCGCGCCATCGGCCGCCGCGTGTCCGCCGCCGAACGTGGCAGGCAGGCGCGAGCTGACGACGAGCGGGATGTCGATCGTCGGACAGAGCAGGTGATGCGCGAGCTGGACCAGGCCATCGGGATCACCCGCCCAGTCGTTGTCCAGGATCACCCGCGTGCCCGGCGGCTGTACGGCGGCCCGGCCCGTGCCCGCCGCGCAGATCACCGGCGCAACCAGCATCGCGCGCAGCATCGTCCGTCGATCGGTGCCCGGCATGTCCCTTCTCCCCCATCTGTCCGATGCGGGAGCATAGGCGCGCACGCCGGCAGGGCTTATCCGAACTGTGCGACCGACATTCAAGAAACGAACGACTATCCCGCCACCACGGGCAACAGGATCGTCACCGTCGTGCCGGTGCCGGGTACGCTGGCGATATCCAGCCGGCCGCGGTGTCGCTCGACGATGTGCTTTACGATCGACAGGCCGAGGCCCGTCCCGCCCGCCTGTCGGCTGCGCCCCGAATCGACGCGATAGAAGCGTTCGGTCAGGCGCGGCAGATGCTCGGCGGCGATCCCGTCGCCCTCGTCGCGCACCGAAAGGCGCAGCATCGCGCCGCCATCGTGGCGCAGCTCCACCTTCACCGGCGTGCCCGGGCGCCCGTACTTCATCGCGTTGCCGACCAGGTTGTGGAGCACCTGGCTCAACTGCGCGCGGTCGCCCTTGACCGGGGGCGCATCATGGACCGCGGTGACGAGATCGGCCCCGCGCGCGTCGGCGATACTCGTGACCTCGGCGCGCACTTCCTCAATCAGGTCGCCCAGCCGCACGATCTGGTCGGGCTCGCGATATTTCTCGGCCTCGATCCGCGACAGGCTCATCAGGTCGTCGACCAACCGGCGCATCCGCGTCGCTTCGCCGAACATGATCTTGAGGAAGCGGTCGCGCGTGTCGGGGTCGTCGCCCGCCCCCTCGCGCAGCGTTTCGATGAAGCCGAGGATCGAGGCGAGCGGGGTGCGCAGCTCGTGGCTGGCATTGGCGACGAAATCGATGCGGATCTTGTCGGCGGCATAGCTGCCTGTGCGGTCGATCAGGTGGACGACGCGCAGCGACGGCCCGGCGGCGCGGACGTGCATCTCCCAGCGCTGCTCGCGGGTGCCGACGCCGACGAGGTCGATCGGTGCGTCGTCCTCCGGCAGCGGCGCGATCAGCCGCTCGGCCGCGGCGGGGTGGCGGATGGCGAGGCGGACGTCCTCGCCGAGGATATGCTGGCCGAGGAGCGCGCGGGCCGCGGCGTTGGCCCGCACTACGCGGCGGTCGGCGACGACGAGGACGGGCTCGACCACGGCCTCGATCACGTCGCTGACCAGCGCGTCGGGGGCGGGGGCTGGCGTGGGCGCGGCAACGGGCCGCTCGTCGCTTTCGGTGCCGAGCGCGACCAGCACCGCGGCGATCGCGCCGACGATCGCGACCAGCGTCGCCGACACGTCGCCGCCGATCAGCAACGCCGCCGCGCCGCTCGCCACCGCGAGCGCCAGCGCAATGCCCGCCCGAATCGCCCGATCGCTCCCCATCGAGAGGCTGGCTAGCCGATCGCCGCCGCCTTGTCGCCGCTGGCTTGTTGACCGGGCGGCGGGGGTTCGCCAAGGGATCGGCATTTCCCGCCGTTACACGAAGGTGCGCCTTGTCCCGACCCGATGCGCCGATGAGCTTCCAGCGCATGATCCTGACGCTCCACAATTACTGGAGCGAGCGCGGCTGCGTCATCCTGCAACCCTACGACATGGAAATGGGGGCGGGCACCTTTCACCCCGCGACGACGCTGCGCTCGCTGGGGCCGGAGCCGTGGAACGCCGCCTTCGTCCAGCCGTGCCGCCGCCCCACCGACGGCCGCTATGGCGAGAACCCCAACCGGCTCCAGCATTATTACCAGTATCAGGTGATCCTGAAGCCCAGCCCGCCCGATTTGCAGGAGCTGTATCTCGGCTCGCTGGCGGCGATCGGCGTCGACATGGCCACGCACGACATCCGCTTCGTCGAGGACGATTGGGAGAGCCCGACGCTGGGCGCCTGGGGCCTTGGCTGGGAAGTGTGGTGCGACGGAATGGAGGTGACGCAGTTCACCTATTTCCAGCAGATGGGCGGCTTCGACTGCAAGCCGGTCGCGGGCGAGCTCACCTACGGGCTCGAGCGGCTGGCGATGTACATCCAGAACGTCGACAGCGTGTACGACCTCGCCTTCAACGACACGGGCGTCACCTATGGCGACGTGTATCACGAGAACGAGGTCCAGATGTCGACCTGGAACTTCGAGGTCGCGAACACCGACAGCCTGTTCGACGCGTTCCGCAAGCATGTGGCGGAGTGCGAGAATTCGCTGAACGCCGCCCTGCCGATCGCCGCCTATGAGCAGGCGATCAAGGCGAGCCACGTCTTCAACCTGTTGCAGGCGCGGGGCGTCATCTCGGTCGCGGAGCGGCAGGCCTATATCGGCCGCGTCCGCGACTTGGCGAAAGGCGCGTGCAAGGCGCAGATCGACAAGATGACGCCCAAATGGCGCGCGAACTTCCCGGAGTGGAGCCTGTGACCGACTTCCTGCTCGAACTCCGGTCGGAGGAAATCCCTGCGCGGATGCAGGATCGGGCGCGCGCCGACCTCGAAAAGCTGTTCGTCGCCGAACTGGCGAAGGCCGGCATCGCCGCGGGCGAAATCGTCACCTATGCGACGCCGCGCCGCCTCGCGCTGATCGCGCGCGGGTTCCCCGAGGCGACCGAAGCGGTGCGTGAGGAAGTGAAGGGGCCGCGCACGTCGGCGCCCGATCAGGCGCTTGAAGGGTTCCTGCGCAAGACGGGGCTGACCAGGGACCAGCTCACCGACCAGAACGGCATCTGGTTCGCCGTCACCGAAAAGCCCGGCCGCGCGACCGCCGAGGTGCTGGCCGCCGCGATCCCGGCGATCGTCCGCGCCTTCCCCTGGCCCAAGTCGATGCGCTGGGGCGATGCATCTCTGTCGAGCGAGAGCCTGCGCTGGGTCCGGCCGTTGCAGGGCATCGTCGCGATCTTCGGGCAGGACCTGGTGCCGTGCGCGGTCGCGGGGATCGAGAGCGGATTCGCGACGGTCGGCCATCGCTTCCACGCGCCCGGCCCGATCACGATCGGCGGCGCGCACGACTATGCCGAGAAGCTGCGGATGGCGCACGTCATCGTCGATCAGGACGAGCGCCGCGCGATCATCCGCGACCGCGCGGGGGCGCTGGCGACGGAAGCGGGCCTCAGGCTGATCGAGGACGAGGGGCTGGTCGCGGAGAATGCGGGGCTGACCGAATGGCCGGTGCCCCTGCTCGGCCGGTTCGACGAAGGGTTCCTCGACGTGCCGTCGGAGGTGATCCGGCTCACCGCGCGGGTGAACCAGAAGTATTTCGTCTGCGAGCAGGCTGGCGGTGGGCTCGCCAACGCCTTCGTCTGCGTCGCCAATATCGAGGCGAAGGACGGTGGCGAGAAGATCGTCGCGGGCAACCAGAAGGTGCTCGCGGCGCGGCTCTCAGATGCGCGCTTCTTCTACGAAACGGACCTCAAGGTGCCGCTCGAGGAACAGGCGAAGAAGCTCGAGAAGATCGTCTTCCACGAAAAGCTCGGCACCGTCGCCGACAAGGTCGAACGCGTGGCGAAGCTCGCGCGGTGGCTGGTCGAGGAGGGGATCGTCAAGGGCGCCGACCCTGCTCACGCCGAACGCGCCGCAAGGCTGGCCAAGGCCGATCTCGTCACCGGCATGGTCGGCGAGTTCCCCGAGTTGCAGGGCCTGATGGGCGGCTATTACGCCAAGGCCCAAGGCGAACCGCGCGAAGTCTGGGAAGCGGTGCGCGACCACTACAAGCCGGTCGGGCAGGGCGACGAGGTGCCCACCGCGCCGGTGACGGTGGCGGTGTCGCTGGCGGACAAGCTGGATACGCTCATTGCGTTTTTCTTTGAGGAACTCCTGCCCACCGGTTCCAAAGATCCGTTTGCGCTTCGCCGTGCCGCCCTTGGCGTGTTGCAGATTGTTGAGGCGAGCAAGCTTCGTTTAGGTCTCTCAAAACTAGCAGCAGAGACTGCGTTGCCGTTGGCCGCACGGGACTTTCCGGTCGAGAGTGGGATTGCGGACGATCTGTTTCGTCGCTCCTCAAGGCTGCTGCACCAGGCACTTGAGTGGGGCCCAGAAAGCGCAGCGCAGGGTGAAATTCGCGCTGTTCAGCCGGCCGTCCTCCAGATGCTGAGAGCCAGCCTGCGGACATCTCGTACACTACTCGAGTTCTTCGCCGACCGCCTCAAGGTCCAGCAGCGCGAGGCGGGTGTTCGCCACGACCTGATCGACGCGGTGTTTGCGCTGGGCGGGGAGGACGATCTCGTC
>CAJYLT010000003.1 GCA_913775795.1 uncultured Sphingomonas sp.
AGCCCGTACTGCGCGACCAGCGACTCGATCGACATGGGCCTAGGCTTCGACGCCCAATTGCCACAGCACGAAGGCGTGTTCCTCCGCCCCTTCGCGCAAGCTCTCGAACCGGCCCGACTTGCCACCGTGGCCCGCACCCATGTTGGTCTTGAGCAGCAGGATGTTGTCGTCGGTCTTGGTCGCGCGCAGCTTCGCCGCCCATTTGGCGGGCTCCCAATAGGTGACGCGCGGGTCGTTGAGGCCGCCGGAAATGAACAGCGGCGGGTAGGCCTGCGCTTTGACGTTGTCATAGGGGCTATAGCTGCGGATCAGCTCGAACGCGGCCTTGTCCTCGATCGGGTTGCCCCATTCCGGCCACTCGCCCGGCGTCAGCGGCAGCGATTCGTCGAGCATGGTGTTGAGCACGTCGACGAACGGCACGTCGGCGATCACCGCCCCCCATAAATCGGGATCGGAATTGACGATCGCACCCATCAACTCGCCACCCGCCGAGCGACCCGCGACCGCGATGCGGCCCTCGCTCGTCCAGCCGTCGGCAACCAGCGCGCGCGCCACGTCGACGAAATCGTTGAACGTGTTCTCGCGCTTCTCGAGCTTGCCGTCATGGTACCATTGCTGTCCGAGGTCGTCGCCGCCGCGGATATGCGCGATCGCGTAGGCGAAACCGCGGTCGAGCAGGCTCAACCGCCCGGTCGAGAAGCCCGGCGGGATCGCGTGGCCATACGCACCGTATGCGTAGAGGAACAGCGGGCGGCTGCCGTCGCGTGGAAAGTCCCTCGGATACACGATCGAGACGGGCACCTGCGTGCCGTCACGTGCGGTAATGTGGAGCCGCTCGGTCGCGTAGAGGCCCGCGTCGTAGCCCGAGGGGATTTCCTGCACCTTGAGCGTGGTGAGTTCGCCGGTCGCCACGTCGTAATCGTAAACGGTGCCGGGCGTGACCATCGATTCATAGCCGAGCCGGATCACGCGCTGATCATATTCGGGATTGTCGCCGGTGCCCGCGGCGTAGCTCGCCTCGGGAAAGCTGATCCGCTTGGGCTCGGCGCCGTCATAGGAGTGGATCAGGATCTGATCGAGCCCGTCCTCGCGCCCCTCGACGATGAAGAAATCGGCGAAACACTCGACCCCGGTCATGTAGAAGTGCGGGCTCGGCGCGATCCGCTCGGTCCACTCGCCCGGCGCGGCGATCGGCGCGGTGACCAGGCGCCACATCGGGTCGGTGTCGTTGGTGTGGATGAACAAGGTGTCGCCGTGCGTGTCGACGTCGTACTCGCGCCCTGCCTGACGTGGCGCGACGAGGATCGGCTCGGCGAAGGGATTATCGGCGGGCAGCAGGCGCACCTCGCTTGTCACGTGGTCGCCGGTGCCGATAACGATCCAGCGCCGGTCGCTCGTCTCGCCGACCGCGACGCGGTAGCCCTCATCATCCTCGTGGAACAGCTCGACGTCCTTGGCCGGATCGTCGCCGATGCGGTGGAAGCGCGCGTTGTCGGTGCGCCATTCCTTGTTGGCGAGACCGTAGAGAAAGCCGCTGTCGTCGGCGATCCACACGATGTCGGACAGCATCCCCTCGATCACGTCGGGTAGCAGTTCGCCGGTGGAAAGGTCCTTCACGCGAACCGTGAAGCGTTCCGACCCATTGTCGTCGACCGCATAGGCAAGCTTCGTCGCGTCGTTCGAGATCGAGAAGCCACCGAGCCGGAAATATTCCTTGCCCTCGGCCAGCGCGGGTTCGTCGAGGATCAGCTCGTCGGCCGAACCGTCGGCGGGCGCGTCGACCGGCCGACGCCACCACTTGCGATACTGGCCCCCGGTCTCGAACGCGGCCCAGTAGAGATAGTCGCCGTCCTTCTGCGGGACCGACGACTCGTCCTCCTTGATGCGCGCCTTCATCTCTTCGTAGAGCCGGTCGATCAGCGGCTGGCGCGGCGCCATCTGCGCCTCGAAATAGGCGTTCTCCGCTTCAAGGTAGGCGAGCACGTCGGGGTCGGTCACCTCCGGATAACTCGAATCCTTCAGCCACGCCCAGGGATCGCTGATCGTGATACCGTGGGTGGTGAATTCGTGCGGGCGCGTCGGGGCGACGGGCGGAGGAGGTGCGGCGGCGTCGGTGTGATCGGTCATGCGCGCGTCCTAACGTGCAAGGCGCGATTTAGTCACGCCGATTGCGTGGGCGGGTGGCGCGAGCGTGGACAATCGCGCGTTCAGCACTTAACGCGCTGCCGCGCCGCCTCGTGCGGCATCGGTACCGCGCCTCTTTCGGGTTTCCGGCGGCTGTACCCATCCCATTGAGCCCGTGAGTGGAGAACACCCGATGGCGTGGGTCATTCTGGGCGTGGCGGTCGTGACCGAGATCATTTGGGCGCTGAGCCTGAAATGGGCGGCGGTGCAGGGCAGTTGGGCCGCATCTGCGGTGCCGGTGACCTTGAGCTTCGTCAACATGGGGCTGCTCGCAATGGCGATGCGCGGGCTGCCGGCGGGCACTGCCTATGCGGTTTGGACCGGGCTCGGCGCGGTCGGGGTCACGATTTTCGGCGTGATCCTGTTCGGCGAGAAGCTTAACACCGCGCAGATCGGCTTCATCGCACTGATAATCATCGGGGTCGTGGGGACGAAGTTCTTCGCCACCGCTTGAGCGCGCGTGCCGGCATGCGCATGTGGCACAGCGCATGATCGTCACACGCTTCGCGCCGTCACCGACCGGGCGGCTCCATCTCGGCCACGCTTATTCCGCGATCCGCGCGCATGATCTGGCGCGCGGGGGTGGGGGGCAGTTCCTGCTTCGGATCGAGGACATAGACGGGACGCGCAGCCGCGCAGAGCATGTCGAGACGATCATGGCCGACCTCGCGTGGCTCGGGCTGGCGTGGGACGGTCCGGTCGTGTTCCAGTCGGCACGGCTGGCGCTGTATCAGGCGGCACTCAATCGCCTGCGCGAAGGTGGGCTGCTCTACCCCTGCTTCTGCACCCGCGCGGAGATCGCCGAGGCGATGAGCGCCCCGCATGGACCGGCCAGCGTCTATCCTGGCACGTGCCGCAGCGCGAATGCGACGGTTCGGATGAACGAGCCGCATTGCTGGCGGCTCAACATGGCGGCGGCGGTCGCGCGCACCGGTACGCTCGACTGGACCGATCACGGTGAGACGATCGTGGCAGTGCCCGAGCAGCAGGGCGACGTCGTGCTAGCGCGCAAGGACGCACCGGCGAGCTACCATCTGGCGGTCACGATCGACGACGCGGCGCAAGGGATCACCGACGTGGTGCGCGGGCACGACCTGTTCGAGGCGACGCACATCCATCGGCTGCTCCAGGCGCTGCTCGACCTGCCGACCCCGCGCTATCACCACCATGAACTGCTGACCGGTCCGGACGGCGAGCGGCTGGCGAAGCGGCACGGTGCGCCGACACTGGCGGCACTGAGAGAAAGCGGCGTCGACGGCGTTCCGCTGGCGGACGATTTGCGCCGCGGGCAGCTTCCAAACGGCGCGTTTCATACCTAGGTTGAGGTCATGAACACCTTTCTCGTCATCCTGCTCGTCGCGGCGATGCTCGCCACGGTGGTCGCGCTCGTCCGCGGCATCATTTCCTTTCTTCAGGAGCAATCGGCGCAGGTACGCGGCACCGGCGATGGACCGACTGCGGGGCAGCTCAAGTCGAACCGCATGATGCAGCAGCGCATCATGTTCCAGGCGGCCGCGATCCTCGTCTGCGTGTTGCTGCTCGCCGCGGCCGGGCATAGCTGAGCGCACCGCCGAATGGTCAAGCTCAACCGCATCTACACGCGCACCGGCGACGCGGGCACCACGGGCCTGGTCGACGGGTCGCGCGTGTCGAAGGCCGGCTCGCTGATCGCCGCGGTGGGCGAGGTGGACGAGGCCAATTCCGCGCTCGGCGTCGCGCTCGCGCAGATGCCGCCCGGCGAATGGCGAGAGGCGGCGGCGATCGTCCAGAACGAGCTGTTCGACCTCGGCGCCGATCTCGCCACGCCGTGGCCGGGCGGCGAGCACGACCTGCGCGTCACGCCCGCGCAGACCGCGCGGGTCGAGGCGGCGATCGACGCGATGACCGCGGCGCTCGACCCGCTGACCAGCTTCATCCTGCCGGGCGGGACTCCGGCCTCGGCGGCGATGCACGTTGCCCGCGCGACCATCCGCCGCGCCGAGCGTGCGGTGGTGGTCGCAGCGGCGGAACATGCGCTCAATCCCGAAGTGTTGATCTACATCAACCGCTTGTCGGACTTCGCTTTTTGTTTGGCCCGTGTGTTGAACCAAAGTGCCGGCGGGGACGTTCTGTGGGTTCCGGGGGCCTCACGCTGAACGTCTGACGATGCAGTGCGCCGCGTTTCGGTGACGAGGAGAGCGACGTGCAGCCAGATCGACAATTCAGCCAGCGGGCGCCGGGGACGGCGAGCCGCTTCGATGCCGTGCGTGCGCTGACCGAGGCACTGGCCGCGCCGCTGTCCGACGCCGACGCGACCGTCCAGTCGATGCCCGACGCCTCCCCCGCCAAATGGCATCTGGCGCACACCACCTGGTTTTTCGAGACGTTCGTGCTGCGCGACCATGTGCCGGGTTACCGCCTCTTCGACGAGCGCTATCCGTTTCTCTTCAACAGCTATTACGAGGCGGAAGGCGCACGCCACGCGCGACACCGCCGCGGGATGGTGACGCGCCCGACGCTCGCCGAGGTGCTGTGTTATCGCCGTGCGGTGAACGAGGCGGTTGCGGGTGCGATCGACACGCTGCCGCCCGCGGCGCTCGAACTGATCGAGCTCGGCTGTCACCACGAACAGCAGCATCAGGAGCTGTTCGTCACCGACATCCTGCACCTCTTCTCCGAAAACCCCTGCGAACCCGCGATCCATGCGCCGGAGCGAAAGCAGCCGGTGGCGATGCCCGGCCCGATCGGCTGGATCGAACGTGACGGCGGGATCGAGGAGATCGGCCATGACGGCGCGGGCTTCGCGTTTGATTGCGAGGGGCCGCGGCACCGCGTGCTGCTCAGCCCCCATGCGATCGCCGACCGCACCGTCACCAACGGCGAATGGGCGGCGTTCATCGCCGATGGCGGCTATGCCGATGCACGCCACTGGCTAGCGGATGGCTGGGCATGGGTGAAGGCCGAGGGAATCGGCGCGCCGCTCTACTGGGAGCGCGCCGGCGACGGCTGGACCCGCTTCGGCCTCGACGGGCGGCGCCCGGTCGACCCCGCCGCGCCGGTCACGCATGTCAGCTTCTACGAAGCGGATGCCTATGCAAGCTGGGCGGGCGCGCGCCTGCCGACCGAGGCCGAATGGGAAGTCGCCGCCGCCGTTGTGGACCCCGCGGGTGGCAACCAGATGGACGTCGCCACAGCGGTCGAGCCGAGGCCGTCGCCCGGCGGTCCCGCCTTCATCGGCGACGTGTGGGAATGGACCGGCAGCGCCTATCGCCCCTATCCGGGCTTTCGCGCCGCAGAGGGCGCGGTCGGCGAATATAACGGCAAGTTCATGAGCGGGCAGTTCGTGCTGCGCGGCGGGTCGTGCGCGACCCCGCGCGGCCACCTGCGCACCAGCTATCGCAATTTCTTCTATCCCCATCAGCGCTGGCAATTCACCGGCGTTCGCCTCGCAAAGGACCTGCCCACATGCTGAAGCCCGAGATTGAGGACGGACAGGCGAGCCTTGCCGACCCGGAATTCCGCGGCGACGTGCTGAGCGGCCTTGCCCGCCGCCCGCGCGCCATCCCCGCGCGCTGGTTTTACGACCGGCGCGGCTCCGAGCTGTTCGAGGAAATTACCGAACTGCCCGAATATTACCCCACCCGCACCGAAGTGGCGCTGCTGCAAAGCGCCTGTCCGGAGGTCGCGACCCGCGTCGGCAAGGGCAGGGCGGTGATCGAATTCGGCTCGGGCTCGTCGGTCAAGACGCCCCGGCTCCTCCACTGCGTCGATCCCGCGGCTTACGTGCCGATCGACATTTCGGGCGACTTCCTGCGCGCGTCGTCGGCCGAACTTGCCAAAGGCTTCCCCGACCTCGCCGTGCTGCCGGTCGAGGCCAATTTCATGCATCCCGTGCCGCTGCCCGCCGAAGTCGCGGACATGCCCAAGCTCGGCTTCTTTCCGGGCTCCACCATCGGCAACATGACGCCGCACGTCGCCGCCGACCTCTTGCGCGCGATGCGCGAGAGCCTGGGCGAGGGCGCGATGCTGCTGATCGGCATCGACCGGGTGAAGGATGCAAGCGTCCTCGTCCCCGCCTATGACGACGCCGCCGGGGTGACCGGGGCGTTCAACCTCAACCTGCTCGACCGCATCAACCGCGAGCTTGGCGCGACGATTCCGGTCGACGCGTTCCGGCACAAGGCGGTGTGGAACGACGACGCCTCGCGCATCGAGATGCATCTGGAAGCGGTGCGCGACGTCGTCTTCACCGTCGAGGGCCGTCCGTTCGAGATTGCCGCGGGCGAGACGATCCATACCGAGAACAGCCACAAATATGGCGAGCGCGGCGCCCGCGTGCTGCTGCGCACCGGCGGCTGGACGCCGGTCGCCGAATGGACCGACCCGAAGGGCTGGTTCTCGCTGATCCTGGCCGAAGCGAAGGCCCCGGAAACGGCGCCATGAACTGACATCAGGCCGCGCGGCCCCGGATCGTGTCCGGGGCCGCCGGGTCAGTTGGCCATCGGCAGGCGCAGCCGCACCAGCAATCCGCCCAGATCCTCGCTCTCCTCGAGGCTGACGGTCCCCTCGTAGATTTCCGCGACGTCGCGCACGATCGCGAGGCCCAGGCCCGTGCCCGGCTTGCCGCTGTCCAGCCGCACCCCGCGATCGAAGATGCGGACGCGGTCGGCCTCGGGGATGCCAGTGCCGTCGTCCTCGACCATGATCTCGACGAAGCCGGCGGTCGCGCCGACGGTGATGAACACGCTGCCGCCGCCATATTTCGCGGCATTCTCGACCAGATTGCCGAGCAGGTCGTCGAGATCCTGCCGCTCGATGTGCGCGGACAGATCCTTGCGCCCGTCCACGTCGATGCGGACGTGACGATAAAGGCGGGCGACCGCGCGCTCGACCGCCTCGATCGACGGCCAGACCTCCGCCCGGCTATGCGCCGACCCGCGCCGGCCGACGGCCCGTGCGCGCGCGAGGTGATGGTCGATCTGGCGGCGCATCGTCCGCGCCTCGCGCACCGTCGTCTCGGGCAGGTCCTCGCTCGCCGCGGCGGCGGCGTTCATGATGACGGTCAGCGGCGTCTTGAGCGCGTGGGCGAGGTTGCCGGCATGGCGCCGCGCTTCTTCGGCCTGACGCTCGTTATGCTGGATCAGGCCGTTCAGCTCCTCGACCATCGGCGCGACCTCGGCAGGGAGCGGCCCCTCGATCCGCGGGGAGGTCCCGCCGCGCATGGCGGCAAGGTCGCGGCGCAGCTTCTTGAGCGGCAACAGTCCGTACCAGGTCTGAAGCGCCGCCATGACGATGAGGCCGAGGCCGAGCAGCAGGAAGCTGCGCACCAATGTCTGCCTGAGCGCCGCGATCTGCGCGTCGAGCATCGCGCGACTCTGCGCGATCTGGAACCGCCACCAGGTGTTCGACTTGGGCAGCTTCACGTCGCGTTCGGCGACGCGCAGCTTCTCATCCGCGAACTCGTTCGAGTCGTAGGTGTGGACCGCGCCGTTGGGCGCATGGGCATGGACGCGCAGCACCCGGTCCCATAGCGAGCGCGAGGGGAAGGGCCGGAACCCCTTGCCCGACACCTGCCAGTAGAGGCCGGAATAGGGTTCGAAGAAACGCTGGTCGGCAAGCTCGCGGTTGAACGTCACCTCCCCCTCGCTGTCGATCTCTGCCGAGACGATCATCGAGGTGAGAAGATAGTCGAGCTGATCGTCGAAATTGCGCGTGATTGCGCCTGTCAGCACCCGGTCCAACGCGAAGCCGCCGCCCGCCAGCAGCAGCAGGATCCACGCGCTGGCGATGAAGATCATCCGCCGGCTGAGCGAACCGGTGACGCGCACATAGGGACGCGCGCGGTCGGGCGCAGGCTCGCTCATCGGATCGGTGCCCTGCCCGTCAGTCGGCCGCGGCCGGCGCGCCCGACGGATCGTCAAGGCTGTAGCCGAGCCCGCGGATCGTGGTGATGACGTCGGCGCCCAGCTTCTTGCGGATGCGCGTCACGAACACTTCGATCGTGTTCGAATCGCGGTCGAAATCCTGGTCGTAGATATGCTCGATCAGCTCGGTGCGGCTGACCACCTTGCCCTTGTGATGGAGAAGATAGCTGAGCAGCTTGTATTCCTGCGCGGTCAGCTTGACCGGGTCGCCCGCCTTGGTGACCTTGCCCGAGCGAGTGTCGAGGCGGATGTCACCTGCGTTGAGCTCGGCGGAGGCGTTGCCCGATGCGCGGCGGATGAGCGCACGCAGACGGGCGATCAGCTCTTCGGTCTGGAAGGGCTTGGCGACATAGTCGTCGGCACCGGCATCGAGGCCCGCGACCTTGTCCGACCAGCTGTCGCGCGCGGTCAGCACCAGCACCGGCGCGGTCCGCCCCTCGCGCCGCCAGCGATCGAGCACGGTCAGCCCGTCGATCTCGGGCAGGCCGAGGTCGAGGATGATCGCGTCATATTGCTCGGTCGAACCGAGGAAATGCCCCTCCTCGCCGTCACTCGCGGTATCGACGGCATAGCCGGCGCCGGTCAGCGTGTTCGACAATTGCTGGCGAAGGTTCGGTTCGTCCTCGACGATCAAGACGCGCATCGCGTTCCCCTAAGGCTGTTCTAGTTGCCCGACCGGCCGAGGATCTGCCCCGACCGCCCGTCCACATCAATCCAGATCAAGTTTCCATCGCGCAGGAACTTGAACGTATAGACCGCGGTTCCCGAATCGAAGTCGAAGCCGACATAGCGCGCGCCCGGCATCCGCGGGATCACCCGGCGCTCGAGTTCGCGCAGTGGCAGGATGCGGCCCTCGACCCGCGCCGCGCGGGCCGCGCGGTGGTCGTCGCGGCGCTGCTCGGCGGCGGCCGCGGGCATGTCCCCCGCCGCCGTCCACGCGCACGCTACCGCCACAAGAGCGCTGAGCCCCGTCATCCTCATGTCGCATCGCATAGGGTCCGGGCGTTGAACAGCCTCTGAATAAGCCCGTAACCTTCTGGCAACGCCCGCGTGGCTTTCGTGCCACGGGCCGGCGTTCTTGCCGCGTCCCGCCAAAGCCCCTAGGTGGCGCGCCATGGCCGCTCCCGTGCTTTCCTATGAAGACCTCGGCCTGATCCAGGGATCGGGCTGGCTGTTTCGCAATCTCGACATCCATATCGGCGCGCGCGACCGGCTCGCGCTGATCGGGCGCAACGGCGCGGGCAAGACGACGCTCCTGAAGCTGATCGGCGGCCGGCTCGACCCCGATGAGGGACGCCGCACGATCGTGGCGGGTACCAACGTCGTCATGCTGGAGCAGGACCCGCAGGTCGCAGGCTGCGCAACGCTCCTCGATTTCGTGCTGAAGGGCGACGACGCGCCCGCGCGGCACGAGGCGGAGGCGATCGCCGATCAGCTCGGCATCGATTTGAACCGAGAGGCGGCGACCGCGAGCGGGGGCGAGCGCCGCCGCGCCGCGATCGCCCGCGCGCTGGCGCAGAGCCCCGACGTGCTCCTGCTCGACGAGCCGACCAACCATCTCGACATCACCGCGATCGAGTGGCTGGAGGACTGGCTGAGCCGCTACAACGGCGCGTTCGTGGTCATCAGCCACGATCGGACGTTCCTGACCCGCCTGACCAGGCAGACCCTGTGGCTCGATCGCGGCGGCATCCGCCGCGCCGAAGTGGGGTTCGGCGGGTTCGAGGCATGGACCGAGCAGGTTGCCGCCGAGGAGCAGCGCGCCGCCGAGCGGCTCGACGCGAAACTCAAGCTCGAGGAACACTGGCTCCAGCGCGGCGTCACCGGACGGCGCAAGCGCAACCAGGGCCGGCTGTCCAAGCTGATCGAGATGCGCGCCGAACGCGCGGCGATGCAGGGGCCGCAGGGGGCCGCCGCGCTCTCGGTCGGCACCGACGACGCCAAGACCAAGGTGGTGATCGACGCCAAGCACGTCTCCAAGCATTTCGGCGACCGCGCGATCCTGAAGGACCTGAGCTTGCGCGTCACCCGCCGCGACCGGATCGGCATCGTCGGCCCCAACGGCGCGGGCAAGTCGACGCTCATCAAGCTCCTGACCGGGCAGATCGAGCCCGATACGGGCGAAGTGAAGCTGGCCAGGACGCTCGAACCCGTCATCATCGACCAGCAGCGCAGCCGCATGGCGCCCGAGAAAACCGTGCGCGAAGTGCTGGCCGACGGCGGCGAGTGGATCGACGTGCTGGGGGTGCGCAAGCACGTCCACGGATACCTCAAGGAGTTTCTGTTCGCGCCCGAGCTGATCGACGCCAAGGTCGGCACGCTGTCGGGCGGCGAACGCTCGCGCCTCCTGATGGCGCGCGAGTTCGCGCGGCCCTCGAACCTGATGGTGCTGGACGAGCCGACCAACGACCTCGACCTCGAAACGCTCGACCTCCTCCAGGAAGTGATCGGCGATTATGAGGGGACGGTACTGATCGTCAGTCATGACCGCGACTTCCTCGATCGCACGGTGACGGTCACGCTCGGCCTCGACGGGTCGGGCGTCGCCGACATGGTGGCGGGCGGCTATGCCGACTGGGACGCCAAGCGCCGCGTACGACAGGTCGCGGCGAAGAAGGCCGCGCCCAAGCCCGTCGAGGTCGCGAAGCCGAAATCGGCGAAGCTGAGCTACAAGGACCAGCGCGACTACGACCTGCTGCCGCAACGCATCGAGGCGATCGACGCCGAGATCGCAAGGGCGGAGGCGGCCATGGCCGACCCCGACCTGTTCGCGAAGAACCCGGCGCGATTCGACGCGCTGATGAAGGACGTCGCCCGCCTGACCGGGGAAAAGGACGCCGCCGAGATGCGCTGGCTGGAGCTTGCCGAACAGGTCGAGGCGCTCGGGTAACCGTCACCCCAGCGAAAGCTGGGGTCGCTCGCCGCGGGCGCGCGCTGCAACCAGGCGATCCCAGCTTTCGCTGGGATGACGAGCTATCCCCTTACTGCCCCGTCGCCCCCGCCGCCTTGGGCAGCGCCGCGCTGACCCCCGGCACGAACTCGGCCCCCTCCAGCACCTGGATCGACGAGCCCTTGAACGCGTCGCCGATCGGCTCGGCCCGGCCCTTCAGGCACTGCGCCAAAAACCCCTCGGTGATCGAGAAGAAGGCCAGCCGGTTTTCGGGCCGCTGGAACCCGTGCCCCTCGTCGGTGAAGTTGACGTAGGTCACGGGCAGCTTCTTGGCGCGCATCGCCTCGACGATCTGGTCGCTCTCGGCCTTCACCACGCGAGGGTCGTTCTGACCTTGTCCGATCAGCAGCGGCACCCTGATCGCGTCCACCCGGCTGATCGGCGACTGCGCCATCATCCGCGGCACGTCCGCGGGCTTCGTCGGATCGCCGATATGCTTGTAGAAATTGCCCTCGAGGCTCGGCCGCCAATAGGCCGGGAAGCTTTCCATCAGCGTCTTGAGGTTCGAGGGTCCGACGATATCGACGCCGCAGGCGAAGCGGTCGGGGGTGAAGGTAACGCCCACCAGCGTCGCATAGCCGCCGTAGCTGCCGCCCATGATCGCCACCTTGTCGGGCGTCGTCACCCCGGCCTTTACCGCATAATCGACCGCGTCGAGCAGGTCCTGGTGCATCTTGCCCGACCATTCGCCGACCCCGGCATTGACGAAGCCCTTCCCGAAGCCCGTGGAGCTTCTGTAATTGACGCTCATCACCGCATAGCCGCGGTTGGCCAGGAACTGGTGGATCGAGTTGTAGCCATAGCTGTCGCGCGCCCACGGCCCGCCATGGACGTACAGCACCATCGGCACCGGCCGATTGGGCTTGCCGTCGCCATCGGGATCGGCATCGGCCGGGAGCGTCAGATAGCTGACGAGCGTCAGCCCGTCCTTCGCCTTCACCTCGACCGGCTGCATCGACCGCAGGCGATAGCGTGACAGGTCGGGCCGGCTCTCGAACAGCTTGGCCAGCGTCCTGCCCTTGCGATCGTAGAGATAGGCGACCGCCGGCTGCTCGGCCGAATTGGCGGTGACGGTCGCATACCGCCCGTCGTCGCTGATCGACGTGATCGAAAGCTCGCCCTTCAGCTTCGACTTCAGGAAATTTAGATCCGCCTTTGCCGCCGGGTCGAGCGGCGTCCATTCGCTGCGCAGGTAATCGACCGAATAGGCAAGCGGCTTGAACGTCATGGGGTCGGTGAGGATGTTCTGGACATCCGCCTTGTCGCTGGCGGCGAGCACCGTCGTCTTGAGCGTCGCGGTGTCCATCGCGACCAGCGCTGCCTTGTCCCGCCCGCGGCTGTCGGTCCAGTACATGGTGCCGCCGTCGCGATCGAAGCCGCGCGGGCCGGTGGTGAAGGCATCCTCGTTGCCGAAGGCAACCGCCTCCTTCCAACTGCCGTCGCGCTCGCGGCGGAAATAGGCCTGCCCGCCGCCCGGCGTCGTCTTCGCGCCGAACCGGACGCGCAGCTGGTTGTCGGTGACGAGTTCGCCGTACCCCGGATTCTCGAAGACCTTGGTCCTGGCGCCGGTCTTGTAGTCGACTTCGTAGAGGTCGAAGAATTGCGGGTCGCGGTCGTTGAGGCCGATCAGCACGACGCCCGGCTTCAAGGGGCTCACCCCCTGGATCTGCGCGCGCACCTTCGGCCCCACCGGGGTCAGATCGCGCGTCGCCCCGCCCGCGGCGGGCACGGCGAAGACATGGTCGTTCTCGTTCCCGCCCTCGTCGTTGAGGAACAGCAGCGACTGGCCGTCGGGCGCCCAGGTGTAGTTGGCGAGCCCGCGCTTGCGCTCGCTCGTCACCGCCTTCGCCGCCGCCAGATCACCGACCGGCGCGACCCAGATGTTCATGACGCCGTCGACCGGCGCGAGCCATGCAACGCGCTTCCCGTCGGGGCTAACCTGCGCGCCCGATCGGCTGGGATTGCCGAAGATCAGCGCGCGGGGAATGAGGTCGCCGGCGGGCGCGGGCGTCTGTGCGGGCAGCGCGGTGGCGCAAGCGGCGATCGCGGCGACGCCGGCAAGCAGGGCACGGTTGTTGAGCTGGTACGGCATGATCGACTCCCCCGAATCCATTATCGGCGAGAGGCTATCGGGTGTCTCAGCCCAATACAACACGTCACCCCGAACTCGGTTCGGGGTGACGATGGAAATCAGGCGCGCAGCAGCTCGTTGATGCTGGTCTTCGCGCGCGTCTGCTCGTCGACGCGCTTGACGATGACCGCGCAATAAAGCGCCGGCTTGCCGTCCCCGCCGCCCAGCGAACCCGGCACCACGACGGCATATTCGGGCACCTCGCCCGTCGTCACTTCGCCGGTCGCGCGGTCGACGATCTTGGTCGACGCGCCCAGATAGACGCCCATCGACAGCACCGCGCCCTTGCGCACGATCACGCCCTCGGCCACCTCGGCACGCGCGCCGATGAAGGCACCGTCCTCGATGATGACGGGATTGGCCTGTAGCGGCTCCAGCACGCCGCCGATCCCTGCGCCGCCCGACAGGTGCACGTCGCGGCCGATCTGCGCGCAGCTGCCGACCGTTGCCCAGGTGTCGACCATCGTCCCCTCGCCCACATAGGCGCCGATGTTGACGAAGCTTGGCATCAGCACCGCGCCCTTGCCGACGAAGCTGCCGCGGCGCACGACGCTGCCCGGCACCGCGCGAAAGCCCGCCGAGCGGAACGCGCCCGCGTCCCAGCCCTGGAACTTCGACGGCACCTTGTCGAACCAGTTCGCGCCGCCCGGCCCCTCCATGATCTCGTTGTCGTTCAGGCGGAAGGACAGGAGCACCGCCTTCTTCAGCCACTGGTTGACGGTCCACTGCCCGCCCTCGCCCGGCTCGGCCACGCGCACCTTGCCCGCGTCGAGCAGCGACAGCGCGGCGTTCACCGCCTCGCGCACTTCGCCCGTGGTCGCGGTGGACAGCGCGGCGCGATCCTCCCACGCCGCCTCGATCACGCTCTGCAGTTGCTCGGTCATAGATCCTCCCAAAGGTCGGTCAGCCACACGGTCAGGTCGGTGGTGACGAAATCGATCGCGGCGCGGTCCACGCCCACCTGCTCCGACCCGTTGTCGATCCAGACCGTGGTCATGCCGATCGCCTTGGCCGGGGGCAGATTGCGCGCCATGTCCTCGACGAACAGCGCGCGCGTCGGGTCGATGCCCCACGCCTCGCACAGCCCGTCATAAGCCTGGGGGTGCGGCTTGGGCAGATAGCCGGTCGCGTGGATGTCGTGGATCGCCTCGAAGCTTTCGTGCAGCCCCAGCCGCCCGAGCACGCGCGTCGCATAAGGCGCGTCGCCGTTGGTGAAGACGAGCTTGCGCCCCGGCAGCCGCGCGATCGCCTCGACCAGCCGGTCGTTGGGGGACAGGCGGTCCATGTCGACGTCGTGTACAAAGGCGAGGAACTCGTGCGGATCGATCGCGCGCTCGGCCATCAGCCCCGACAGCGTGGTCCCGTGCGCGACGAAATGCCGCTTCTGGATCGCGAACGCCGTCGCCCGGTCGCACCCTTCGAGCGCGACGACATAGTCGGTCATTCGCGCCTCGATCTGCGCGAACAGGTCCGCACCCGCCGGGTACAGCGTGTTGTCGAGATCGAAGATCCAGGTGTCGATATGGGCGAGCCGCGGGTCCATGTCGGCCCGCGCTTTAGGGGCGCGGAGCCTGACGGGCAACCACAGGCTCTCGGCTAGTCCACCAGCGCGTCGATCGCCTGCGCCATGTCCACGTCGCGCGACGACAGCCCGCCGGCGTCGTGCGTCGTCAACAGGATTTCCACACGGTTATACACATTCGACCATTCGGGATGATGGTCCGCCTTTTCCGCCAGCAGCGCGACGCGCGTCATGAAGGCAAAGGCCTGAGAGAAATCCTCAAACGAGAAGCTGCGCGTAATCGCGTCGCGCGCCTCGTCGTGATCCCAGTCGGGCAGTTCCTCCAGCGCCTCGACCCGCTCGGCCTCGCTCAGTGCCTCGATCATCCCGCTCCCCTTTGGCCTTGCTGCTTGCTATGCCCCCCTCATGGCCGAACCCGCCCCCGCTTGCCAAGCCGCCCCCGATGCCGCCGCGATCGAGGGCCTCGCGCGGGCGACGCTCGCCCGCATCCCGGCGCCGTTCGCCGCGCATCTCGAGAATGTCGTGCTGATCGTCGAGGATTATGCCGACGACGAGACGCTGGACGAATTGGGTATCGAGGACCCGATCGAGCTGACCGGCATCTATCACGGCCGCCCGATCGGCGAGAAGTCCGCGTTTGATACGGGCGCGATGCCCGATCGCATCCACCTCTATCGCCTGCCGATTTTGTGGGAGTGGATCGAGACCGGCGTCGGCCTCGACGCGCTGGTCCATCACGTCGTGGTGCACGAGGTCGGCCATCATTTCGGCCTGTCCGACGACGACATGCACGCGCTGGAGGCCGCGGCCGAGTGAGCCTGCTGGCGTTCCACAACGTCGCCTGCGACCGCGGCGGGCGGCGGCTGTTTGCGAGGCTGAGCTTCAGGCTGGAGCCGGGCGAGGCGGCGCTGCTGACCGGGCCGAACGGCATCGGCAAGTCGAGCCTCGTCCGCCTCGCCGCCGGCCTCGCCGCCCCCGCCGCCGGCCGGATCGAGCGAGAGGCACCCGCCGCGCTCGCGGCCGAGGCTGCGGCACTGGATACCGAATTGCCGCTGGCCGCCGCGCTCGGCTTCTGGGCGGCGCTCGACGGCGGGCGCGAGCGGGTGGGGTCGGCGTTGACCGCCATGGGCATCGGCCATCTCGCCAAGGTGCCCGTCCGCTTCCTCTCGACCGGCCAGCGCAAACGCGCCGCGCTCGCCCGCGTCGTCGCGAGCGGTGCGGCGCTCTGGTTGCTGGACGAGCCGGCAAACGGCCTCGACACCGCCTCGGTCGCGGCGCTGGAGGCGGCGATCGACGCGCATCGCGCAAGCGGCGGCGCGGTGCTGGTGGCGAGCCATGTGCCCGTCGCGCTACCCGACGCACAAGACTTGCGCCTGTGAGCGCGTTCGCGGTGATTGCGTGGCGGGAGCTGCGCCGGGCCTGGGTCGGCGGCGGGGTGATGCTGCCCGTCGCCTTCTTCCTGCTCGTCTCGATCCTCTTCCCGTTCGCGGTGGGGCCAGACGCCAAGCTGCTCGGCCGGATCGCGGGCGGCGTCGTCTGGTCCGCCGCGCTGCTCGCCGCGCTGATGCCCGTCGAGCGGCTGGTCGGCCCGGACATGGAAGCCGGCGTGCTCGACCAATTCGCCGCGCGCGGGCTCCCCGACGCGGGCGTGGCGCTCGCCAAGACGCTCGGCCACTGGCTGGGCTTCGGCCCGCCGCTGATGCTGGCGAGCGTCATAGCCGCGGGGTTGCTCGGGATGGACGGGGCGACGCTGGTGCGCGTTCTCATCGGCCTCGCCATCGGCACGCCGGGGCTGGCGGCGCTGGCCGTCGCGACGGGGGCTCTGACCGCGGGCTTGCGCAGCGCGGGCGCGGTGGCGGGCCTCGTCATGCTCCCGCTCGCACTGCCGCTCCTGATCTTCGGCGCGGGCGAGGGACCGGGCGCGGTCAAGCTGCTCGGGGCGGTGTCGCTGCTGCTGCTGGCCGGCGCGCCGTTCGTGGCAGGCGCAGCGATGCGGATGGGGCGGGGTTAGCGCAACCTGCTCCCCTCCCTGACAAGGGAGGGGCTGGGGGTGGGTCGGCCCGTGATTGGCGAGCCGGTTGCCTCACGCTGGCCTACCCACCCCCGCCCCCTCCCTTGTCAGGGAGGGGAGGAGGAGAAGGTCAATCCCGCGACCACCGCGCGAAGATCGCCGTCGGCAGTTCCAGCCCGCGCGCTTCCTCGCGCACCGTCAGTTCGCCCGCCTCGACCCGGCCCGGCAGGTCGGCGAATTGCTGGCGGACGAGTTCGCCGATCGCGATCGCCGACAGGCGGACGGCGTAGACCGTCAGGAACAGGAAACGGCTATCGGCATCGAGCAGCCGCCGGCAATCGGCGATCAGGCCGGGCAGCCCCTCTTCGAGCTTCCACACCTCGCCATTCGGACCGCGGCCCCATTTGGGCGGGTCGAGGATGATCCCGTCATAGCGCCGCCCGCGCCGTACCTCGCGCGCGACGAACTTGCCCGCATCCTCGACCAGCCAGCGGATCGGCTTGTCGGTCATCCCCGACAGCGCCGCATTGCTGCGCGCCGCCTCGACCGACTTCTTCGACGCATCGACATGCACCATCCGCGCGCCCGCCGCGGCCAGCGCCAGTGTGCCCACCCCGGTATAGCCGAACAGGTTGAGGCATTCGGGGTCCGACGCCCCCTCGATCCGCCCGCGCATCCAGTCCCAGACCGGGGCCATGTCGGGGAAGAAGCCGAGATGCCGGAAGGGCGTGTTGCTCGCGGTGAACTTCGCCTCGCGCCACGCCAGCGGCCAGCCGCCCGCGGGTACCTCCGGCGACAATTGCCAGCGCCCGCCACCATCCTCGTCCGCGCCGGGGATGAACTCGCCGTCCGCCTTCCAGTCGGCGCTGGCGGGGGCCCACATCGCCTGCGGCTCGGGCCGGATGAAGCGGAAGCGGCCGTACCGCTCCAGCTTGCGGCCATGCCCGCTGTCGATCAGGCCGTAATCGGCCCAGGGTTCGCCGGTGAGGGTGACGAGCGTCATGGCACGCGCGGCTTCGCCCGTTCGGCGATGTACGCCGTCACCGCCTCGAACGTCGCGGGGAGGACGTCGTAGCGTTCCTCGCGATCGAACAGGTCGCCGACACGCGGGGGCAGCGCGGGGCGGACGCCAACCGCCCGCTCGACCGCATCGACGAACTTGGCCGGATGCGCGGTGGCGAGCGTGACCATCGGCGCCTCGCCCTTCAGCGCGGTCGCGGCGGCGTAGCCGATCGCGGTATGCGGATCGAGCACCTGCCCCGCCCCGTCATGCGCGCGCGCCATGGCGGCGGCCATGCCGGCCTCGTCCACCGCGATGCTGTGGAACAGCGCCGACGCCCCCTCGGACTGCGCATTGGTCAGCCGCATCGCCCGCGTCGATTCGAAGCCCGCCATCTGTGCTGCGATCGCCGCGCCGTCGCGATCGGCGAGGTCGTGAAGCAGCCGCTCGAAGTTCGAACTCACTTGAATATCCATCGACGGCGTCGCGGTGGGCGTCACCGTCCCGCTCGAATAGTCGCCCACCGACAGCGCGCGGTGAAGGATGTCGTTGACGTTGGTGGCGACGACCAGCCGCTCGATGGGGAGGCCCATCTTCGCCGCGACATATCCAGCGAACACGTCGCCGAAATTGCCCGTCGGCACGCTGAACGCGACTTGCCGCTCGGGCGCGCCCAACCGGACGGCGGCGTAGAAATAATAGACCACCTGCGCCATCAGCCGCGCCCAGTTGATCGAGTTGACGGCGGAGAGCTTGAACCGCCCGCTGAACTCGGGGTCGCGGAACATCGCCTTGACCAGCGCCTGCGCGGTGTCGAAGTCGCCTTCGATCGCGATGTTGTGGACGTTGGGGGCGAGCACCGTCGTCATCTGCCGCCGCTGCACGTCGCTGACCCGGCCATGCGGGTGGAGCATGAAGATATCGACGCCCGCACGCCCCGCCAGCGCGTCGATCGCGGCGGAACCGGTGTCGCCGCTGGTCGCACCGATCACCGTCAGCGGCTCGTTCGCGCCGGTCAGGAAGCGTTCGAAGAGCAGGCCGACGAGTTGCAGCGCGACGTCCTTGAACGCCAGCGTGGGCCCATGAAACAGCTCCAGCAGCCACTGGTCGGACTCGAGCTGGACGAGCGGCGTCACCGCCTTGTGCGCGAACCGGCCATAGGCGGCGGTGCAGAGCCCGCGGAGCTCGACCTCGCTCAGACTCCCCGCGACGAACGGCGCCATCACCCGCACCGCAGTCTCGACATAGTCGAGGCCGGCCAGCGCGGCGATCTCGCCCTGCGTCATCGCCGGCCACGCCTCGGGCACATAGAGCCCGCCGTCCGCCGCCAACCCCGCCAGCGTCGCGCCCTCGAAATCGAGGACCGGCGCGCTCCCCCTGGTGCTCACATACCGCATGGGCCGCGCTTAGGCGTGCGGACGCCGCGGGGCAATGCAAGGGTTGGTTGGGGCTTGCCTCGTGCGGCTATCGCCGACGCCGTAGCGCGAAGGCGTAGATGATGACCGCCATCGCGGCGAAGGCGAACCATTGGACGGCATAGGCAAGGTGATTGTCGGGTACGCTCGCGGGATCGGGCGCGCGGCTCGCCGACAGGCCGGGGGCGAGCGCGGTGGCGGGAACGATCATCGGGGCCGGGTGCGGGCGGGCGCCGAACAACCGCTCGATGAACGAAGTCGGATCGGGCGCGCGGGTCAGGATGCCGCGAACGAACCCGCCCGACCAGGCGGGCGTCAGCCGCGGGTCGCTGGCGACGCCGAGGTCGACGACGAACCCCTCGCGACAGGTGACGAGGAAGCGATAGCCGCTCATGCCCGCCTCGCTGCGACCCGCCGACCGGGTGGGCGGCGACGGCGCGGTGCAGGTGGCGGTGACGCGAGAGAACAACGCGGCATCGGGCGTCGGCATCGGCAGCGTACGCTCGGGCAGCGCGGCGTTGCGGGCGAAGTCGGCGAGCAGCGCGTGCTTCGCCTCGCGCCGCTGGAGCTGCCAGACGCCCAGCCCCACCATCGCTGCGGCGGCGAGGAGGACGATGAGCGTGGCGACGACCGGCACGCGGGTCTTCACCGGATGCGCCCCTCGCCCGCCCCGTTCTTCCACTCAAGCGCGGCGAGCGCCGCCTTGGTCCAGCGCGTGGTGATCGTGACGGACACGAGCGTCAGCGGCAGCCACAGCGCGACATGCACCCACCAAGGCGGCTCGTAGGCCAGTTCGACGACGATGCCCAGGATCGTGACGATGGTGCCGATACCGAGCGTCAGGAACGCCGCCGCCCCGTCGCCCACGTTGAACGCGGAGAAGTCGAGGCAGCAATTGCTGCACTTGTCGGCGAAGCGCAGCACGCCCGCGAACAGCGTCGGCGCGTTGCAGCGCGGACAGAGGCCGCGGGTCGCCTGAACGAACAAGGGGGCCGGCGCTCCCTCAGGCGCGCCGACCCCCCGATGATCCTCGATGCTCAACCGCCGTGCGTCGGCGCGCCCCAGCCGCCCCACACATAGACGACGACGAACAGGAACAGCCACACCACGTCGACGAAGTGCCAGTACCAGGCCGCCGCCTCGAACCCGAAATGCTGGCGCGGGGTGAAGTGGCCGCGATAGGCGCGGACGAGGTTGACGATCAGGAAGATCGTGCCGACCGCGACGTGAAAGCCGTGGAAGCCCGTCGCCATGTAGAAGGCCGAGCTGTAGTTCGACTTGCCGAAGTCGAACGGCGCATGCGCGTACTCATAGGCCTGGATCGAGCTGAAGAGCAGGCCGAGCAGGATCGTCAGCCACAGGCCCTTGAGCACGCCGTCGCGGTTGCCGACGCCGATCAGGCCCCAGATGCCGGTCTTCTCGCCGCCGCGCTCGCCATGAATGAGCGCATGGTGCGCCCAGGTAACGGTGGTGCCCGACAACAGCAGGATGAAGGTGTTAAGGAGCGGGAATTCGAAGGCGTTGATGACCTCCATCCCCTTGGGCGGCCACGAAGCGACCGCGTCGGCCGCAACCGACACCACGCCCTCGGCATATTCCACCGGCACGGGGAACAGCGTGTAGTCGAAGAACGCCCAAAACCAGCCGAGGAAGAACATGACTTCCGAGGCGATGAACAGGATCATGCCGTAACGCAGGTGAAGCTGCACGACCGGCGTGTGGTCGCCCGCATGCGCCTCGCGCACCACGTCGGCCCACCAGCAATACATGGTGAAGAGGACGCCCGCGAGGCCGGCGAGGAACAGCCACCCGCCGCCCGCGGCCTCGTGCATCCACATGATGCCGCCCGACGCCATGCCCAGCGCCGAGAACGAGCCGATGATCGGCCACGCGCTGGGGGGTAGGATGTGGTAATCGTGGTTCTTGGCGCCGGCCATCTACTCGTCCCTGTCCTTCGGCCTTTTTCAGGCAATGCTTTGGCTTGCTCTAGCTTGCCTTTTTGCCCGAATCCACCGGGTAAAAGGTGTAGCTGAGCGTGATCTCCTGCACGCTCGCCGCGTCTGGATCGTCGGCCAGCTTGGGGTCGACGAAATAGACCACCGGCATGCGCACTTCCTCGCCCGGCTTCAGCGTCTGCTCCGAAAAGCAGAAGCACTGGATCTTGTTGAAGTACTTGCCCGCCTGATCCGGGGTCACGTTGAACGTCGCGGTGCCGGTGATGGGCTTGGCGCTGAGGTTCTTGGCGGTGAAGAACGCCATCTTGCGCGCGCCGAGCGCCGCGCGCTCGGTCCGCTGCTCGGGTGCGAACTGCCAGGGCATGTCCTTCGACACGTTGCTGTCGAAGGCGACGGTGACGATCTTGCCCTTGACCGCGCCCGGCGCCGCCGCGGCCTTTTGCGTGGTGCCGTTGAGGCCGGTGACCTGACAGAAGACGCGGTAGAGCGGCACGCTGGCGAAGCCGAGGCCGGTCATGCTGGCGACGCCGATCGCGGCGAGCAAAGCGGTGCGGGCGTTGCGGTCCATGCTACTTGGTCATCTTGACGATGCTGATCGCGAAGACGAGCAGCACGAACCCGCCGAGCAGCAACGCCATCACCTTTGCCCGCCCCGCCTGGCGCGCGCGGATCACCCGCTCCTCCTCGGGGCTCATGTCAGCACCCAGCGGTCGACGACCAGCGCGCCGAACAGGATGAAGAGATAGAGGATCGAATATTTGAACAACTGCTTCTCGGGCTTCATGCCCGCGTCGCTGGTGCGGAACGTCACGACCGCGGCGAGCACGGCGAAGATCAGCGTCGTCGCCACCGCCACGGTGCCATAGATCCAGCCCGCCAGCGCCAGCGGCCAGGGCGCGACGGCCGCGACGGCCATCGGGATGGTGTAAAGGCCGATCTGCTGGCGCGTCACCCGCTCGCCCGCCACCACGGGCAGCATCGGCACGCCGGCATTGCCGTAGTCGGTCTTCACGAACAGCGCGAGCGCCCAGAAATGCGGGGGCGTCCACAGGAAGATCAGCGTGAAGAGCAGGACGGGCATCAGCGTCACGTCGCCCGTCGCCGCTGCCCAGCCGATCATCGGCGGGAACGCGCCGGCGGCACCGCCGATCACGATGTTCTGCGGCGTCCGGCGCTTCAGCCAGACGGTATAGACCATGACGTAGAACAGGATCGAGACGAGCAGGATCGCCGCCGTCACCCAGTTGGTCGCGAGCCCCATCAGCACGACCGAGAAGCCGCCGAGCCCGACGCCGAAGTGCAGCGCCGATTCGCGCGACATGCGGCCCGCGGGCAGCGGCCGGGCTCGCGTGCGCTTCATCAGCGCATCGATGTCCGACTCATACCACTGGTTGAGCGCGCCCGCCGCGCCCGCCGCCATCGCGATGCACAGGATCGCGGTGAAGCCGATCACCGGATGGACGCTCACCGGCGCGGCGAGAAGCCCGCACAGCCCGGTGAAGACGACGAGCGTCAGCACGCGCGGCTTGCAGAGGGCGAGGAAGTCGCGCCAGTCGGCGACCGGCGGCGCGGCCGACAGGGTCGTAGCGGTGGGGGTCATGGGCGCTCCCCATAACGTCAAGTCGCGCGGGGGGAAAGAGGAGGCCGGGACTGCTTTGCCCGAACGAAAACGGGCGGCCCTTTCGGACCGCCCGCTTCCTTTGCGACCCGCTGGGGTGCGGGGATCAGTGGTGCTTGCCGTCTTCGATGACGGGTAGCGTCTCGAACTGGTGGAACGGCGGCGGGCTGGTCAGCGTCCATTCCAGCGTCGTCGCACCCTCGCCCCACGGATTGCCCTCCGCCTTGCGGCCGGCGACCAGCGAGTAGACGATGTTAACCAGGAAGATCACCACGCCGATCGCCATGATGCCGTAACCGACGCTGGCGATGTGGTTCCAGAACGCAAAGGCGTCGGGATAGTCCGGGTAACGACGCGGCATGCCCTGAAGCCCGAGGAAGTGCATCGGGAAGAACAGCACGTTCACGCCGACGAAGAACACCCAGAAGTGCAGCTGGCCGAGCAGTTCCGAATACATCTTACCCGACATCTTGGGGAACCAGTAATAGAAGCCCGCGAACAGCGCGAACACCGCGCCCAGCGACAGCACATAGTGGAAGTGCGCGACGACGTAATAGGTGTCGTGCATGTAGTCGTCGACGCCGCCGTTGGCGAGCACGACGCCCGTCACGCCGCCCACCGTGAACATGAAGATGAAGCCGATCGCCCAGACCATCGGGGTCTTGAAGCTCATCGACCCGCCCCACATTGTCGCGATCCACGAGAAGATCTTGATGCCGGTGGGCACGGCGATCACCATCGTCGCGGCGGTGAAGTACATCTTGGTGTTCACGCTGAGGCCGGTGGTGAACATGTGGTGCGCCCACACGACGAAGCCGACCACGCCGATCGCGACCATGGCGTACGCCATGCCGAGATAGCCGAAGACGGGCTTGCGGCTGAACGTCGCGACGATCTGGCTGACGATGCCGAAGCCCGGCAGGATCATGATGTAGACTTCGGGGTGGCCGAAGAACCAGAACAGGTGCTGGTAGAGCACCGGGTCGCCGCCGCCGGCCGGATCGTAGAAGGTCGTGCCGAAGTTACGATCGGTCAGCAGCATCGTGATTGCAGCGGCAAGCACGGGGAGCGCGAGCAGCAGCAGGAACGCGGTGACCAGCACCGACCACACGAACAGCGGCATCTTGTGCAGCGTCATGCCCGGCGCACGCATGTTGAAGATGGTGGTGATGAAGTTGATCGCGCCCAGGATCGAGCTGGCGCCCGACAGGTGAAGCGACAGGATCGCCATGTCGACCGCCGGCCCCGGCGAGCCGTAGGTCGAGAGCGGCGCATAGACCGTCCAGCCCGTGCCCGCACCGCCGCCGAAGAAGGGCGAGGCGAGAAGCAGCATGAACGACGGCGGCAGCAGCCAGAACGAGATGTTGTTCATGCGCGGGAACGCCATGTCCGGCGCACCGATCATGATCGGCACGAACCAGTTGCCGAACCCGCCGATGATCGCAGGCATCACCATGAAGAACACCATGATGAGGCCGTGCGCGGTGATGAGCACGTTCCACAGGCTCAGCGCCTGGTCGAACGTCACGTCGCCGCCCGACAGGATCGAGGCCCAGGTCGGCAGATACTGGATACCCGGCGCGGCGAGCTCGGCACGCATCAGGCCGGAGATCGCGCCGCCCACGATGCCCGCGAAGATCGCGAACATCAGATAGAGCGTGCCGATATCCTTGTGGTTGGTCGACATGAACCAGCGGGCGAAGAAGCCCGGATGGTCGTGGGCGGCGTCATGGTGATGACCATGATCGCCGTGCGCCTGAAAGGCGCTGGGGTTGAGTGCGGTATCGGTCATGGCTCAGCTTTCCGTCGCGGCATTGCCGGTGGCAGCGCCAGCTTCAGTCTGGTTCGTAGTCGCGGCGGCGGGGGCCGGCGCGGCAGCAGCGGCGGCGGGCGCCACAGCCGGTGCGGCAGCGGGTGCCGCGCCCGGCATCGTGCCGCCCTTCGACGCGACCCAGCGGGCAAACACGTCGGGCGCGACCGCCTCGACCGCGATCGGCATGTACGCGTGGCGCGCGCCGCACAGCTCGGAGCACTGGCCGAAATAGAGGCCCGGCTCCTTGATGGTGAAGCTCTTTTCGTTGAGGCGGCCGGGGACCGCATCGAGCTTCACCCAGAAGGCCGGCATCGCCCAGCTGTGGATCACGTCGTTCGCCGTGGTGATGAGCCGGATCGGCACGCCGACGGGCAGGACGATGCGATTGTCGACCGCCAGTAGGCGCGGGCCGTCGGCGTCGGTGCGGTAACGCTGGCCGGCGGGCACCTCGTTCTTTTCCTTGAGCAGGTTGGCCGTGACCGAGAAGCCGCCGTGATCCGGGAACTCGTAGGTCCAGTACCACTGGTTGCCGATCGCCTTCAGCGTCACGGCATTGTCGGGCGCGGGCTCGTACTGCGCTGCGAGCAGCCGGATCGACGGGATCGCGATCAGCGCCAGGATGATGACCGGCGCGGCGGTCCAGATCACCTCGATCACCGTATTGTGGCTGGTCTTCGACGGCGTCGGATTGGCCCCGCGGCGATAGCGCATCACCACCCAGCCGAGCAGGCCGAGCACGAACAGCGAGATGATCGTGATGACGGGCAGCAGGATGACGTTGTGGAACCACTCGGCGCTTTCGCCCAGCTCGGTCGCCTGATGCTGGATGCCGATTGCGCGGTCGGTCGGCTGGCCGATGCCGGGACGAACCTTGAGCAGCGGCTGCCCCGCGGCATCGAGCGTCGGGTCAGCGGGCTTGGCTGCAGCCGCCGGGGCTGCGGCAGCGGGCGCGCCTTCGCCCGGTGCACCCGGCGCGGGCGCCGTGGTTTGCGTCGCTGCCGGCGCGCCTGCGGCGGCGGTCGGCGGCGGCGTCTGCGCGGCGGCCGCGCCGGCGATCGCCAGCGCGCCCGCCAGCGCGAAAATCGTCAGTCCCTGTTTGCGCATCGTCTCAGGTCATCCCACATGCTTATCGGCACGGGCTTTGCGCCCCACCCCAGGCGCTCTCGAAAGGGCGCTCCTTTTCGGGCCTATACGCACGCTTTCCGCGAGCCTCAAGCACTGCGCGCCCCTTCTTTGGGCCAAAGGACCCCGAGGGCCGTGTTGCCGCCGGACGCCCGCAGGCCTAATCACGCCGCCATGACCGACGAAGAGATCCTTGCCGAGTTCCGGGCCGCCGACGCGCTGCTCGAGGGCCATTTCATTCTGTCGTCCGGGCTGCGCAGCCCCCGCTACCTGCAATGCGCGCGCGTGCTGATGGACCCGCGCCGCGGGGCGCGGCTGGCGGAGGCATTGGTGGCGACCTTGCCAGCCGACCTGCGCGACTCGGTCGACGCCGTGGTCTCGCCGGCGATGGGCGGGGTGATCGCGGGGCACGAGATGGGCCGCGCGCTCGGCGTGCCCGCCATGTTCCTCGAGCGGCCGGAGGGCGTGTTCGAACTGCGCCGCGGCTTCCGCCTCGAACCCGGCGCGCGCGTGCTGATGATGGAGGATGTGGTGACCACGGGGCTTTCGTCGCGCGAGGCGATCGCCGCGATCGGCCGCGCGGGCGGCACCGTCGTCGCCGCCGCCAGCCTGGTCTACCGCTCGGGCGGCACCGCAGACCTCGGCGTGCCGTTCTTCCCGCTGATCCGCATCGACGTGCCGACGTACGAGGCCGACGCGCTGCCGCCCGAACTCGCGGCGATCCCCGCGATCAAGCCGGGGAGCCGCGCGGCGTGAGCGCGCCCCTACGCCTCGGCGTCAACATCGACCATGTCGCGACGGTCAGGAACGCGCGCGGGTCGGGCTATCCCGATCCGGTCCGCGCGGCACTGCTCGCGGCGGAGGCCGGCGCCGACGGCATCACCGCACACCTGCGCGAGGACCGGCGGCACATCACCGACGACGATATCGCCCGGCTGGCCGAGGGGCTGACGATCCCGCTAAACCTCGAAATGGCGGCGACCGAGGAGATGCTGGCCATAGCCCTGCGCCATCGGCCCCACGCCGCGTGCATCGTCCCCGAACGACGCGAGGAGCGCACGACCGAGGGGGGCCTCGACGCCGCTGGCCAGCACAATCACCTCGCCCCGATGGTGAGCGCGCTTTCCGCCGCAAACATCCGTGTCTCGCTTTTCATCGAACCCGACCCGCGCCAGATCGAGGCGGCGGTGCGCCTGAAGGCCCCCGTCGTCGAACTCCACACCGGCCGCTATTGCGAACTGGAAGGCGAGGCGCAGACCGCGGAACTGCGCCGCATCGCCGACGCCGCCGCGCTCGCCGCCAAGAACGGGATCGAGGTCCATGCCGGCCACGGCCTCACCTTCGACAATGTCGTGCCGATTGCGGCGATCCCGCAGCTGCGCGAGCTCAACATCGGCCATTTCCTGATCGGCGAGGCGATCTTCGACGGGCTCGGGCCGGTGGTGCGGCGGATGCGCAGCCTGATGGAAGAGGCGCGGTGATTATCGGCCTCGGCTCCGACCTCTGCAACATCGAGCGCATCCAGAACTCGCTCGACCGCTTTGGCCAACGCTTCCTCGACCGCGTGTTCACCGAACGCGAACAGGCGAAGGCCGCGCGCCGTCCGCTCACCCGCGCCGGCACGCTCGCCAAGCGGTTCGCCGCCAAGGAAGCGTTTTCCAAGGCCGTCGGCACCGGGTTCAAGGCCGGCGTGTTCATGCGCGACATCGGCGTCGTCAATGCCCCCAGCGGCGCGCCGACGCTCGACCTGACCGGCGGTGCGAAGGCGAGGCTTGACGCCCTGACGCCCGAGGGCCACTTCGCCCGCGTGCATCTGACGCTGACCGACGACCATCCCTGGGCACAGGCGTTCGTCGTGATCGAGGCGGTGCCGATGGAGATGAAGGCCTGATGGCATCCGACGACCTGGCGTTGAACACCCCGCCCCTTTCGACCGACGAACGCAAGAAGAAGAAAAAGGACGGCGGCTGGCTGGCGGAGCTTCGCAGCATCGCCATGCTGATCCTCGTCGTGCTCGGCTTCCACAGCCTGGTCGCAAAGCCCTTCTACATCCCGTCCGAATCGATGATGCCGGGGCTGCTCGTCGGCGACCGGCTGGTGGTGACGAAATATCCGTACGGCTATTCGTTCATTTCGCCGACCTTCCACTTGCTGCCACCGATGGCCGGACGCCTGTTCGGCCGCCTGCCCGAGCGCGGCGACGTGGTGATCGTCACGCCGCCCGAAACCCGCACCGATTATATCAAGCGCGTCGTCGGCCTGCCCGGCGACACGATCGAGGTTCGCGGCGGACAGCTCTTCATCAACGACAAGGCCGTCCCGCGAAAGTCGATCGGCGACAAGCTGATCCCCGTCGACGCCAACACCCGCTGCGATCCCGACCATTATCCGGGCGCGCTGGTGCAGGGGAGCGACGGCAAGCCTTATTGCAAGATCGCGATCTTCCGCGAGACGCTGCCCGGCGGCGCGACCTATGACACCGCCGACATCGAATACAGCTATGGCGACAGCTATGGCCCGGTGATGGTGCCCGACGGCCACGTCTTCCTGATGGGCGACAATCGCGACAATTCGGCCGACAGCCGCTTCCCGCTCGATCAGGGCGGCCTGGGCGGGCCGGTGCCGTGGGAGAATATCGGCGGGCGGGCCGAGTTCATCACCTTCTCGCTCGACGGGACGGCCAGCTGGAACCCGCTGACCTGGTGGGGATCGCTGCGGCCCGGCCGGACGGGCTTGTCGCTGCATCCCGACCGGTCGCCGGCGGCGGCGGTCAAGTGAGCGGATACGTCCTTCACGATTATTACCGCTCGTCGGCCAGCTACCGCGTCCGCATCGCGCTCAATCTCAAGGGCGTCGATTACACCCGCCACGACGTGTCGCTGCTCGACGGGTCGCAGCGCACGCCCGAGCATCTCGCCCGCAGCGCACAGGGCTTCGTCCCCGTGCTCGAACTGCCCGGCGGGCGGATGCTGGTGCAGAGCCTGGCGATCATCGACTGGCTGGATGCCGCGCATCCCGAGCCCGCGCTGACCCCCGCCGATCCGCTCGCCCGAGCCGATGCGATGGCGCGCGCGCTGGTGGTCGCGTGCGATATCCACCCGCTGAACAACCTGCGCGTCTTGAAGGACCTGAAACACCGCTTCGGCGCCGACGATGCCGCCCGCGACGTCTGGTACCGGCACTGGGTGGCAGAGGGGCTGGCCGCGCTCGAGGCGATGGCGGGTGACGGCCGCTTCCTCGGCGGCGATGCGCCGGACATCTCCGACGTGTGCCTCGTGCCGCAGTTCTACAATGCGCGCCGCTACAAGCTCGACCTCGCGCCCTATCCGCGGCTGACCGCGATCGATGCGGCGATGCAGGCGCTGCCGCCGGTCAGCGCTGCGCACCCCGACGCCGTCGCCCCGGACTGACGAGCGCGTCGAACAGCGTCAGGTAGTCGCCCGCCGGATCGCCCGCGACGCGTGTCGGTTGAGGGCGGGCGGCATCGGGCGACAGCCACCGGTTCAGCGCCGCGACCAGCGCCGCCGCATCGCCGCGCGGGACGATCGTTCCCTTGGCCGGCGAATCGATCAGCTCCGGGATCGCGACGCTCGAATCGGTAGACACGACCGGCGTCCCTTCGCCCAGCGCCTCGCGCAGCACGCCGGGCACGCCCTCGTGATCCGAAGTCAGCGCGACGACCGTCGCCGCCGCCATCGCCGGCAGCGGATCGGCGGCGTGGCCGGGCAGGTGGACGCGATCCGTGATCCCCAGCGCCGCCGCCTGCGCCTCGATCGCCGCCCGCTCCGGCCCTTCGCCGAGGATGACCAGCGACACATCGGCGGGCATCGACGGCATCGCCGCGACCAGCCGCTCCCACCGCTTTTGCGGCGCGAGCCGGCCCACGCCGAGAATGAAGCGACCCGCCGGGAGCGGGATCGGCACCACATCCGCCCGCCGCCGCGCGGGGGGATTGGCGATGACACTGATCCGGTCGGCGGGCATCCGCATCAGCACGCGCGCCTCCGCGGCCGACGCCGGGGTCATCGCGACGAGGTGATCGACGAACCCCGGGTGCAGCCGGAGCCAGCCACGATAGCCAAGCCCGGTCGCCCCCTGGTGCGTCCCCTCCAGCGCATTCGACAGCTTGGCCACGATCGGTACCTCGGCGAACGGCCGCAGCAGCGCCGCCGCGCCGGTGTAGTGGTTACCGGGGCAGAAGATCACATCCGGCCGCGTCGCCCGCACCGCCCCGACAACGGCCCGCGCCATCGAAAGATAGCCGCCTCCGCCGCCGTCCAGCACCTCGACCCCCGCCGGCAGCTCGCTCGCCAGCGGCCCCGTCGGATCGCCGATCACCAGCGTCACGCGGCGCCCGCGCGCGACCCATTCGCCCGCCAGCCGCAGCAGCGCGCGCTCGACCCCGCCGCCCTTCAGCGTCTGTGCGAACGAGAGGATGTGACCCGCGCGCGCGGGGAGCGGATGTGTCATGGGCTTGCCTTGTGCCCTGCAAAAGCCCAAATCGTCGCGCAATGGAACCGCAATCCGCCGCTAATGGCGGGGACATGCGGCCGACTGGGGGCCAGTGCGGGTATGGGCCGGTAGCCGCGGCGCATACCCTTTTTCGTGTAGAGTCATGGCCCTGAACGGAACGACCGACCCCGTGAACCAACCTGAGATTGGCGTGATCCCGGCGGCGACCCCGCCTGGCATCGTCGTGCCCGAGATCGAGGCGCTGGAGCCGATTCGCCAGATCAAGCGGCGCTGGCCGGCGATCCTGGGTGCGATCCTGAGCCTAGCGATGGTCGTCGGGCTGGGCTACGAACTGTTCGACCGCGGGCTGCTCGCGCTCGAGCGGTCGGTGCCGACGAATGCCCCCTTCTACATCTGCTTCTTTCTCCTCTACATGTCGCCGCCGACGTTCGATTACGTCATCTTCCGGCGGCTGTGGCGCATCCCCTTTTCGGGTCTGATCGCGCTGCACAAGAAGCGCATCGCGAACGAGGTGGTGTTCGGCTATTCGGGCGAGGCGTTCTTCTACGCCTGGGCGCGCCAGCGGATGAAGATGGTCGCCGCCCCGTTCGGCGCGGTCAAGGACGTGTCGATCCTGTCGGCGATCGCGGGCAACGCGATCACGCTCGCGATGATCGTCGTCGCGCTGCCCTTCGCCTCGGGCCTGCTCACCCCCGACCAGTTCAGGACGCTCGCCTGGTCGACGGTCATCATCATCGGCATGTCGCTGCCGTTCCTCCTCTTCTCGCGCCGCGTCTTCTCGCTCGGCAAGCGGGACCTGTGGTGGGTGTTCGGCGTCCACTGCCTGCGCCTGATCTGCGGGTCGACGCTGATCGCGCTCGCCTGGCATTTCGCGATGCCGGAGGTGTCGATCGGCATGTGGCTGTTCCTCGCCGCCGGGCGCCTGCTCGTGTCGCGCCTCCCGCTCGTGCCCAGCAAGGACCTTCTTTTCGCCAACTTCGCGATCATACTGATCGGACAGGGGGAGGCGCTTTCCGAACTGGTGGCTTTGACCGCGGCGTTCACGCTGCTGATGCACGTCGTTCTGATCGTCGCCTTCGGCCTCCTGGCGTTGGTGAGGAAAGATCGATGAGCCCCAAGTCCGCCTTGGCCGCACTGGCCCTCGTCGCCGTCGCCGCCCCTGCGGGCGCGCAGGGTGAGATGCTGGGCAGCGACCGGGCGGCGTGCCTGGGCGGCGGCGGGCCGGCGATCCGCGTCAACGTCCTTGGCCTCAAGGACCGCACCGGCCGGCTGAAGCTCGAGCTCTATCCCGCCAACGAGGACGATTTCCTCAAGGACGACCGCGACCTCATCAAGGAGGGCAAGACCTTTCGCCGCGTCTGGGCCGACACGCCCGCGGGCGGACAGGTGGCGATGTGCATCAAGGCGCCCCGCCCCGGCCGCTATGCGCTGCTCTTCACCCACGACCGCGACGGCCGCAACAAGTTCGACTTCTGGAAGGACGGCGCGGGTTTCCCCAGCAATCGCCGGCTGGGGCGCAGCCGCCCCAAGCTCGAACAGGCGGTGATCGAGGTGGGTTCGGGGGTGACGACCACCAACATCCGTGCGCAATATCTGCGCGGCCTGGGCGGCTTCGGCCCGATGGGCGATTGAGGGAGCGGCGGATGCGGATCGTCGACGTCAACGAATTCTATTCGCCCACCGGCGGCGGCGTGCGGACCTATATCGACCGCAAGATGGGCATCCTCGCCGATCTGGGCCACGAGCTGATCGTCATCGCCGCGACCACCGAGCCCGACTGGGTCGAGGAACGCCCCGGCGGCGGCCGCATCTTCTGGGTGAAGGCGCTGCCGATGGTGGTCGACAAGAATTACTGCCTGTTCTGGGACGGTGCCTCGATAGTCCGCCTGCTCGACGAACTGCGCCCCGACGTGGTGGAGACGAGCTCGCCCTGGCGCCCCGCGACGATCGTCGGCGACTGGCAGGGCGATGCGGTAAAGGTCTTCTTCGCGCACAACGACAACATGGCCGCCTATCCGCTGCGCTGGTTCGAGGGGCTGGCGAGCCCCCAGCAGATCGAGCGCGCGTTCGGCTGGTACACCCGCCGCTACGAGCGGTTCCTGGCGCAGTTCGACGCCTTCGTCACCAACGGCCCGGCGCTCGCCAAGCGGTTCGCCGCGCGCGGGCACAAGGTCCATGCCTCGATGCCGCTCGGCATCCCGCGCGGCGACTTTTCGCCCGACAAGCGCGACGAGGGGCTGCGCCGCGCGCTCCTCGCGCAGATCGGCCTGCCGCCCGAGGGGCATCTGCTGCTCGGGCTCGGCCGGCATCACCGCGAGAAGCGCTGGCCGCTGGTCATCGACGCGGTCGAGCGGGCGGGTGCCGACCTGCCCGTCGGCCTGATCCTGCTCGGCGACGGGCCCGACCGCCGCCAGCTTGCCAAGCGCGCCGCCGACAGCCCGCACATCCGCCTGTTCCGCCCGGTCTATGACCGCGAGCGGTTCACGCGCATCCTCGCCAGCGCCGACGCGCTGATACACGGGTCCGACGTGGAGCCGTTCGGCCTCGTCGCGTCGGAGGCGCTGGCGAGCGGCCTGCCGCTGATCGTACCCGACGAAGGCGGGTGCGCCGAACTCGCCGAGCCGGCGTTCGCCGAGACCTATCGCGCCCGCGATGCCCGCTCCGCCGCCGACGCGATCCGCCGCCTGTTCGCGCGCGAGCCGCGAATCCTGCGCGCCGCCAGCGTGGCCGCGGCATCGAAGGTACGGACCGACATCGACCACGCCCGCGATCTCGTCGCCTATTACGAGACGCTGGTCGCCGCCCGGCGCGCGCGAGCCGCCTAAGGCATCCAGAGCCGAAAGCGTTGGGAAGCGACGGCTCGCCGGCGCCAGCCGTTCGCGCGTGCCCAGGCCTCGAGCGGTGCGTCGGCGCCGTCGGTGCCGCTGGTCCACTTCCCCTCACCCCCGACCAGGATCGCCGCGGGCGGCCGCGCCGCGAACTGCGCCGTCAGCGTTCGCGGGGTGACGATCCGCCGCGCCGCCTCGTCGCCCGGCGGCAGGAACCGGCGGATGCGGAACGCAAAAGGACCAGTCGCAAAGCGCGGATCGGGGTCGGCGACGAATTGCGGCGACAGCGTCGCGACCGGGCCCCGCGCACCGAGCGCGTCGGCGATTGCCGCCCGCTCACGCATCGCCGCGAGCATCCCGCCCCCGCTGCCGAGCGCGATCAGGCTTGGTGCCAATCCCGCCGCGACGAACGGTATCGCCGCCAGCCGTATCGCCCGGTTCGGCGGGCAACGCTCGATCGCCAATGCCGCCATCACGAACAGCGGCGGCAGCGCGGGCAGCCAATATTGCCGCCAGGTCGGCTCCGGCAGCAGCGCGGCGATCAGCCCCGCGATCGCCAGCCACGGCCATGGCCCCTGAAACGCCCGCCCGCGGACCGCCGCAGCCGCCGCCAGCAAGGCCGGACCGAGCGCGAGGAACTTGAGCGTGTCGACCGCCTTCGCTGCCAGCGAAAGCTTCCACGGCCGGTGGGCATAGAACTCGGCGGGGGCCTTGGCGGGAAAGGTCAGCACGCCGAACAGCGCATCGGCGGGCGCCAGCCACCAGAGCCACGCCACCAGAAGCGCGGGCAGCAGCGCGCCCACCGCCAGCCAACCCATCCGCTCACGTCGCCACAACATCCACAGCCCGACCGCCGTGGCGGGCAACGCATAGCTGATCTTCGCCGTCGCAGCGCCCGCCAGCAGCAGCCCGGCGAGGACACCGTTCGCCCGTGTGGGCCGCCCCGCCATCGCGACCATCGCGCCCGCCAGCATCGCCGCGGGCAGCGCGTCGTTGCGCGCCATGGCGGCGCTGAAGAGCAGGATATCGCACGCCGCCAGCCCCAGCGCGGCGGTGAGCGCCGCCCGCTCCCCCGCGCCCGACCGCCGTGCGGTGACGTACACACCGACCACCGTCAGCCAACCGAGCAGCGCGTTGACCAGCCGCAGCGCCGGCCACGCCCATGCCCCCGCCAGCGCCGCGACCGGCGCCATCAACAACGGCTGGAGCGGCGTCTGGAGATAGACATAGTCACGATAGGGCAGCAGCCCCTTGGCGCTCAGGACCGCGGCGGCGACATATTGGCTCTCGTCATGGTCGATCGGCCGCGCCATCGCGAGCGCGAGGAACGCGAAAAGCAGCAGCGGCAGGATCAGGCGGGCATGCACCGCCGTGCCTTATCGAGATTTCGAAGCCGGTGGAATCACCGGCTGGCTCGGAAATCGCGGCAACGAACGAAGAGAGCGGCGATCCGGCGCAGGCGGGTGGCCGCTCTCGCGCCCCTGTCACGCGGACGCCACATGCGCGCGCCAGAGCAGCGGCAGCTTGTTCGAGGATCACCCATGACGCTTCGCATCGACCGCCGCTCGCTGATCGTTACCGGCACGCTGGGCCTTGGCGCGTTCGCACTGCCGGGCTTCGCGCGCCAGGCGACGATCATGGCCGCGCGCGGCTTCACCCATTCGGTAGCGAGCGGGGAACCGGGCGCCACGTCGATGCTGCTCTGGACGCGCTACGTGCCCGCCGACGGCGCGCCCGCCAAGGTGAAGGTGGAGGTCGCCGAGACGTCCGACTTCGCCCGCGTCGTCGGCGGGGCGGAGATGGTGACGGGGCCGTGGCGCGACCATACCGTCAAGCTCCATGTTACCGGCCTCACGCCCGGCACCCGCTATCACTATCGCTTCCTCGCGCCCGACGGCACCAAATCGCCCATCGGCCGCACCAAGACGCTGCCCGAGGGGCCGGTGCCGAGCTTCAAGGCGGCGATCTTCTCCTGCTCCAACTATGGCTTCGGGTTCTTCAACGCCTATGCCCATGCGGCGGCGCGGGCGGATCTCGACCTCGCCATCCACCTCGGCGACTATATCTACGAATATGCGCCGGCCAATTACCCGGCGGCGGATCAGGTCGTCGCCAATCGCGTGCCGCAGCCGTTCAAGGAAATCGTCGCGCTCGCCGACTATCGCCTGCGCTATGCCAGCTACCGCGCCGACCCCGACCTTCAGGCGCTCCACGCGGCGATGCCGATGGTCGTTCAGTGGGACGATCACGAATCGGCGAACGATTCGTGGGAGGGCGGCGCCCAGAACCACCAGCCCGAGGAAGGCGACTGGAACGCGCGCCGCTCGGCCGCTGTGCAGGCTTACCGCGAATGGCTGCCCGTCAGCGAGGAGCCGTGGAAGGCATATGACATCGGCAACCTCGCCACGCTCTATCGAACCGAGACGCGGCTGTTCGCCCGATCGCAACCGCCCGAGCTTGCGCCGCTCTTCCTGAAGGGCGGCGACCCGGTGCCTGCGCTGAAGGCGTTCCGCGACGGCCCGTGGCAGGACCCGTCGGTGACGATGATGGGCACCGAGCAGGAGGGCTGGCTCGATGCCGCGATGGCTGCGTCGGTGCGCGCCGGCACGCGCTGGCAGGTGGTCGGCTTCGGCACGATCATGGGCAACACTCGCGCGCCGGAGGAAGCACTCGGCTGGATCAAGGCCGACGCGCCTGCCCGGACGCAGGCGTATGTCAAGGCGGGGGTGACGGCGAGCAAGCTCGGCCTGCCCTCCAACCTCGACAATTGGGGCGGCTATCCCGCCGCGCGGGCGCGCTTCCTCAAATCGGCACAGGTGCATGGCGGCAGCACCGTCGTCATCTGCGGCGACAGCCACAATGCCTGGGCCTATGATCTGGCGCAGGACGGCCGACCGGCGGCGGTGGAGTTTGCGGGGCAGGGCGTCACCTCGCCCGGCTACGAAAGCGCGATCGGCGTCGATCCCCGCCAAGTGGCCGCCGCGATGGTTGCCTCGAACCCGGAGCTCAAATGGTGCGACACCTCGCGCCGCGGTTATATGGCGCTGACGCTCACGCCCGATCGCGCGACCAACGAGTGGCTGTTCGTCGACACGATCCGCCAGCGCTCGCCGCGCGTCTCCGACACGCACCGCGCCTCGACCGAGCATGGGCGCAACGTCATGGCCTGACGGCTATTCGTGGCGGAGCGCGTCGATCGGGTTGAGCGCCGCCGCCCGCCGTGCGGGAAAGAAGCCGAAAACGACGCCGATGACGGCGGAGATCAGGAACGCGATCAGGTTGATCTGCGGCACGAAGATCCACGGCACCTGCATCACCGGCGCCAGCAACGCTATCGCGATCTGGCCGATGACGAGGCCGACGAGCCCGCCGAGCATCGACAGCACGATCGCCTCGACCAGGAACTGCAGCAGCACCTCGCGCGCGACCGCGCCGATCGCGAGGCGGATGCCGATCTCGCGCGTGCGTTCGGTGACGCTGACCAGCATGATGTTCATGATGCCGATCCCGCCGACGACCAGGCTGATCGCCGCCACCGCGGTGACGATGCTGGTGAGCAGCGTCGTCGTGCCGGTCAGCGTCGCCGAAATCTGCGCGGTGTCGAAGATGTTGAAATTGTCCTCTGCCCCCGGCTCGATCCGACGACGTTCGCGCAGCAGCGTCGAAAGCTGGTCCTGCACCTGCGCGCTGTCGTAATCGGCGTCGATCCCGACCAGCATCAGGCGGATGTCGCGATTGCCGGTCAGGCGGCGCTGCACCGTCTTGATCGGCATGATGACGATATCGTCCTGATCGCCGCCGAAGCCCGCCTGCCCGCGCGTTTCCAGCGTGCCGATCACGTCGCAGCTGATGTTGTTGACGCGCATCCGCTTGCCCACCGCGTCGGTGTCGCGGAACAGGTTGGTACGCACCGTATTGCCGATGATGCACACCGCCTTGCCCGCATCCTCCTCCGCGCGCGAGAAGGTGCGCCCGCCGGTCAGGTTCCATGGCTGGACCTGGAAATAGGCGTTGGTGGTGCCGTTGATCGTCGTCGACCAGTTGGCGCCGTTGTAGATCGCGGTCGCGGTCGACTGCGCCTGGGGCGCGACCGCGGTGACGCCGCCGATCTGCTCGCGGATCGCATCGACGTCGGCCTGCTCGAAGTCGGGCGGCCGCGGCCCGCCACCCCCGCGGCCGAAGCCCTGGCCGGGCCGCACCTGAAGGATGTTGGTGCCGAGGCTGGCGATCTGCTGCTGCACCGCTGCGGTCGTCGCCTGCCCCAGCGTCACCATCGTCACCACCGCCGCCACGCCGATGACGATGCCGAGGATGGTGAGGAACGACCGCAACAGATGCCGCCGGATCGACCGCACCGCGAGCGTGAAGGTGGTGAAGAGCATCAGACCGCCTCGCCCTGCCGGTGGTTCTGTTCGATGCGTTCGACCAGCCCGTCCTTGAAGTGGACGACGGTATGCGCGAACGCGGCCATGTCGGGTTCGTGCGTGACCATGAGGACGGTGATGCCGCTGGTCTGGTTGAGGTCGGTAAGGAGCTTCATGATCTCCACCGACCGCTCGCTGTCGAGGTTGCCCGTGGGCTCGTCCGCCAGCAGCACGTCGGGGGCAGTGACGATCGCGCGGGCGATCGCGACGCGCTGCTGCTGGCCGCCCGACAGTTCGGCGGGGGTGTGGTCCCACCATTTGTCGAGCCCGACCTTTTCGAGCGCCGCCATGCCGCGCTCGCGCCGCACCTTCTTGTCGTCGCCGCGATAGAGGAGCGGCAGCTCGACATTCTCCAGCGCGCTCGTCCTGCTCAAGAGGTTGAAGCCCTGAAACACGAAGCCGAGATATTTGCGGCGCAAGAGCGCACGCTGGTCGCGATCCAGCGTCTCGACATGCACGTCCTTGAACAGGAACTCGCCGCCGGTCGGCACGTCGAGACAGCCGAGGATGTTCATCGTCGTCGACTTGCCCGACCCCGACGGCCCCATCACCGCGACGAAATCGCCCTTCGCGATGTCGAGATCGACGCCCTTCAGCGCCTGGAACGCGGTCGGGCCGTCGCCGTACGTCTTGGTAACGCCGCGCAGGCGGATGATGGGTTCAGGCGCCACGCTGCCCGCCCCCACCGCCGCCCGCGCCGCCGCGCCCCTGGCCGCCGCCGGCACCGCCGCCACTGCGACGACCCTGCCCGCCGCCCTTGCGGGCGTTGTCGCCGGCAAGCTGGCCGGTGATGATCTTCATGCCGGGGCGAAGCCCGCCCGACAGGATCTCCGTCACCTGTCCGTCGCTTTCGCCCACGGTCACGCGGACCGGCTGCGGCTCGTTGTTCTCGCCGAGGATATAGACGGTCTGCTGCGATCCACGGCCGATCGTTGCCGTGCGCGTGCCGCCGCCCCCGCCGCGGCGCCGGGGTCCAGGCACGATCTGGCTCGCCAGCCCGCCCTTGCTCGCATCGGCGCCATTGCCCGTCGAGGGCTGGAAGCGAAGCGCCGCGTTGGGGACGAGCAGCACGTTCTGCCGCTCGGTCGTCACGATCTCCGCCGTCGCGGTCATGCCGGGGCGCAGGCGCAATTCGGTATTCGCGACCGACAGCTTGGCGGCATAGCTCACCACCTGCCCGGTCGTTGCCGCACCGGTCGTGCCCGTGCTGGACGAGGACGAGCTCGCCTCCGACACCGACAGGTTCGAGCCCACGTCGACGCGGCTGATCGTCGCGGGGAAGCGTTCGCCGGGGAACGCGTCGACGGTGAAGGTCGCGCGCTGGCCGTTCTTGACGCTGCCCACGTCCGCCTCGTCGATCGCAACCTCCAGCTCCATCTGGCTCAGGTCCTCGGCGATCACGAACAGGGTGGGCGTGTTGAAGGAGGCGGCGACGGTCTGGCCGGGATCGACCTGGCGCGCCAGCACGACGCCGTTGACGGGCGAGCGGATGATCGCCCGCTCGCGCTGCGTCTGGCTGGCCGAGAGCTGCGCGCGGGCGGCGGCGACGTTCGCCTCGGCCGTCCGCACCCCCGCCACGCCGCGGGCGACGGCGGCGCGGGCGGTGTCGAGTTCGGTCTTGGCCGGCACGCGACCGCCCGACAACCGGCTGACTTCCTCGAAGCGGTTGAGCGTCGCGCGCGCTTCGGTGAGGGTCGCCTGCGCCTGCTGCACCGCGGCCTGCTGCGCGGCGAGGTTCGCCTGGTTCTGGCGAATCTGGTCGTCGAGCTGCTCGGGGTCGATCTGCGCCAGCGGCTGGCCCGCGCGCACGCGGTCGTTCACGTCGACCACGACCTGCGTGACGAGGCCCGACAGCTGCGAGCCGACCGTCACCTGGTTGGTGGGGGCGAGCTTGCCCGTCGCCGATACCGTGACCTCCAGATTGCCCTGCCGCGCGGGGGTGGTCGCATATTCGGTCTTCGCGTCGCCCTTGAAGAAGGACAGCGTCCCCCAGACCAGCAGCACGACGCCGAGCGCGATCAGCGCCCATTTGGCGTATCGCTTCCACGCGGGCTGCGACTTGGTGCCGAGGAACGCGTCGATATCGGCTTGGGTCTGGTCGGCCATAAGGGGGTCAGTCCTGCTGCCGCGCATCGAGCGCGCGGGTCGTCGTGTTGTCGATCGTCGGCACGGTGCCTGCGTCCCACCCGCCGCCCAATGCGGCGAACAGCTGGACCAGCGCGGTCGACTCGTCGCTCGCCGCGGTCGTCAGGCTGTTGCGCGCCGACAGAAGCTGCGTCTCGGTCTGGTTGAGCGTCGTGAAGTCGGTCAGGCCTGCGCGATACTGGCTGCGCGCGAGGATCGCCGAATTGTTCGCCGCGTCGAAGGCGATGCGGAACTGCACCGTGCGCGCCTGTGCGGTGCGCAGCGCCACGACGGCGTTCTCCACGTCCTCGAGGCTGGTGAGCACGGTGGATTTGTAATTGAGGAACGCCGCATCGGCGGCGGCGCGCTGCGCGCGGACCGCGGCGCGGGTGCGGCCGCCGTCGAAGATCAGCTGCTGAAGCCCCGCGAACAGCGTGCCGGTGATGATGTCGGTCAGCCCGCCGATCGTGCTGGCGGCGGTGTCGAGCCCGCCCGACAGGTTGAAGGCGGGATAGAGCTGCGCCTCGGTCACGCCGATCTGCGCGGTCGCCGCGGCAAGGTTGCGCTCGGCCGCGCGCACGTCGGGGCGCTGGCGCAGCGTGTCTGCGGGAATGCCGGTGCCGACCGCGGCGGGCCCGCGCGGGATGGGGCGGACGGCGGCCATCTCGGTCTTGAGCGCGCCGGGCGCCTGTCCGGTCAGCACGCCGAGGCGGGAGACTGCGCTATTGTAGCTGGCCTCCAGGCTGGGGATCGTCGCGGCGGTCTGTGCCCGCTGCGCCCGCGCCTGCTCGGCATCGAGCGAGGAGACGAGGCCCGCCTGCACGCGAAAGCCCGCGATCTCCAGATTGTCGTCCTGGATTTCGAGGCTCGCGCGCGCATTGGCGATCTGCGCCTGCGCCGCACGCGCGAGGATGTAGTTGCGCGCGATCTCGGCCTGCGTGCTGACCAGCACCGTCGCGTAATCGTAGCCCGACGCGGCATAGCTCGCCCGGGCGCCCTCGACCGAGCGGCGGATGCCGCCAAACAGGTCGACCTGGTAATTGGCGTCGAGGCCGAGCGAGAAATTGTTGGTGCTGCCCTGCCCGGTATTGATGATCGTCCCGTCGGGAAGCTGCGTCTGCTGGCTGCCGCCCGCGATCGCCTGTCGCCGCGAATAGCCGCCCGAGCCGGACAGCGACGGCAGGAAATCGGCGCGCGCCTGCACCAACTGCTCGCGCGCCTGGCGCAGGCGGGCGACAGCCTGCGCCACGTCGAGATTGTCGGGGGCGGCCTGTGCTACCAGCCGCTGGAGCAGCGGGTCGTCGAACCGCTCCCACCATTTGGTGAGGTCCTCGGCCGTGGCGGTGCCGGGCACCGAATAGGCCGGCGGCACGCCGAGCGCCGCGGGCGTGTCGGGGCGATAGTCCGGCCCGACCGCGCATCCGGCGAGCGGCACGGCGGCGACGAGCAGCAAGGAAAGCGCGCGAACGGTCATCGGACGAGGTGATGGCGGCGCACCCTCGCGGCGGCAACCGCTTTTGTGTCGCGATTTGTATCGGCCATTCCGTGGCCTTTGTGCGGCGGCCGCCTTGACCCTGCGGTTTTCAGGCGTTCTTGAAGGACCTGACAAAGATCAACGGAGAGCCCCCATGCCCGACCGCGCCCTTTATCCCGTACCGTCGGACTGGTCGTCGCGCGCGCATGTCGATGCGGCGGGGTATGAGCGGCTGTACCGGGCGAGCATGGAGGATGCGGACGCGTTCTGGCTCGAGCAGGCCG
>CAJYLT010000004.1 GCA_913775795.1 uncultured Sphingomonas sp.
GGATCGCCGCCGGCACGAACGGATTCGAGCATTGGATCGTCAGGTTGTCCTGCGCCGAGCCGGGGTTGGGCGTGTTGCTGGTGTCGACGCGCGCGACGTTGAGCGTGGCGTAGATCTCATTGTCGGGATCGACGTCGAAGCCGATTCGGCCGTAGGAGTTGAGCCGCGTGATCTCGGACTTGAAGCTGTTGCCGTTGGTGACGCTGCCGCTGAGATCGCCGCCGATGCACGAGCCCGGCAGACAGCCGGTGCCGTAGCGGAACGGCACCGGGTTGCCGTTGACATCGAAGGCGGTGCCCGCGAGCGGGCCCGCGTTGATCAGGCCGTAGCGCCCGAACAGCGTCGACTGGACGTGGTCGCGCACGAGATATTGCGGCAGCCCGTCGGTGGTGATCCCGCGGTTCTGCACGCCGCGCGCGACCAGCCAGGTGCGGCCGTTGGGTCCGTCACCGTTGGGATCGTTGCCCACGCCGAAGCCGGCCGAGGGGATGCCGTCCTCGTGGCTGTACTCGCCGCTGACGATCAGGTGCAGCCGGTCGCCCGCGAGCGACTTGCCCGCGGCCGCCTGGACGGTCCAATTGGCGTCGTCGCCGTAGGTGCTGATGCCGCCCATGATGTTGGCGCGGAAGCCGGTGAAGCGCGTGTTGGTGACGAAATTGACCACGCCGCCGACCGCGTCCGAGCCGTAGGAGGCCGAGGCGCCGCCATTCACCACGTCGACGCGCTTGATGAGAAGTTGCGGGAACAGGCTTACGTCGGGCACGCCGGTGACGTTCGCGCCGACGACGCGCTGCCCGTCGAGGAGCGTCAGCGTGCGGATCGAGCCGACGCCGCGCAGCGAGAAGGAGCTGAGGCCCTGCTGGCCCGACGATGTCGAGAAGGTATTGGTCTGCGTGCCGCTCGACCCCTGGAGCGAGGGGAGCTGGGCGATCGTGGTGAAGACGTTGGGCTGCGCGTTGGCGGCGATCTGTTCCTCGCCGATCACCGTCGTCGGCGTGGGCGCGTTGAAGCCGCTCGACTGGATGCGCGAGCCGGTGACGACGATGTCCTGTGCGCGATCGTCGGCTTGATCCGCGGGCGGGGTCGCCTGCGGCTCGGGCAGCGGGGCGGTGTCCTGCGCCATGGCGGGTGCGGCGAGCATGCAGGTGGCGAGCGCCGCAAGGCTGGCAACGCCGGCGCGGCGCCACGATCGCGCCGACAAAGTATAATCGCTTGCAGACATCTCTCTCTCCCTGAACCCCGAAAGGCTTGTCTTGCGGGACCAGTCCCCCGGGCCCGGGCGCCGCTTTTCACGGTCACTCAAAATCATATACTATATGATATGTGTCGATGCCAAGCGATCGTTTCTTGGTGAGTGCGCGAGGGGCACTCCGTCCGGCCGTTGTCGCTTCGTACCAAACACGATAGATAACGCTACCATTCGCTTCATGCGAGAGTCGTTTCTGCTTGTCAATAGTACGAGTATAAGCTTAATCGAAAATAACGCCGCCACGGACGGCGAGGGATAAAAACAAGCCTTTACAGGCAATGGTGACGTCGAGAGCGGATCGCTGCGCTCGGTTTTAACCGCACGCGACTCGATGTTGACGTTAACGGGAGGGGTGATGAAGGTCGGGCGGATTCCCAAGCTTCGCTGGACGATCATCGGGCTGTTCGTCGGCGCGATGGTCATCAACTATCTGGCGCGATCGGTGCTGGGCGTCGCCGCCCCGGTCATCCTGACCGAGCAGAAGATTTCCAACGAGCAATATGGCTGGATCACCGGCGCGTTTCAGATCGGCGTGATGTTCCAGCCGGTGGCCGGCTACGTCCTCGATGCGATCGGATTGCGGACCGGGTTCGCGATGTTCGTCGCGGTCTGGTCGCTCATCACCGCGGCGCATGCGTTTGCAAGCGGCTGGATGGGCTTTGCGGTGCTGCGCGGTGCGCTGGGGCTGGCCGAGGGGTCCGCGCAGCCGGCGGGGCAGAAACTGATTGCCGAATGGTTCCCCGCGAAGGAGCGCGGCGTCGCGGGCGGCATCTACAATATCGGCGCGTCGTTCGGCGCGGTGTTCGCGCCGCCACTGGTCGCATGGGCGGTGATGACACAGAGCTGGCGGCTCGCCTTCGTCGTGGCGGGCGGCATCGGCCTCGTCTGGGCCATCCTCTGGTTCGCGTGGTTCCGCACGCCGCAGCGCCACTTCGCCCTGGGCGCCGCCGAGCGCGACTACATCCTGTCGGGGCAGGAAGCGCGGCTGGCCGCCACCGCCGAGCGGCCGCGGATCGCCGCGATGCTTCGCCGCCGCGACCTGTGGGGCATCGCGCTGCCGCGGATGCTCGCCGATCCGGTCTGGGGCATGCTCAGCTTCTGGATGCCGCTCTACCTCGCGCGCGAGCGGGGGTTCGATCTGGCGGCGATCGCGCTGTTCGCGTGGCTGCCGTTCCTGGCCGCCGATCTCGGCTGTCTGTTCGGGCCGGCGATCGTGGCCGCGCTCCAGCGGCGGGGCATCGACCTGATCGACGCGCGCCGCGCCGCGTTCACGGTCGGTGCGCTCCTGATGACGGGCATGGCGTTCGTCGGTATCGTCACCAATCCCTATGCCGCGATCGCGCTCCTGTGCCTGGGCGGGTTCGCGCACCAGACGCTGTCGGTGACGGTCATCACGATGGCAAGCGACCTGTTCCGCCGCAACGAAGTGGCGACCGCGGCCGGTCTGGCGGGGTTCGCCGGCAACCTCGGCGTGCTGGTCTTCTCGCTGCTGCTCGGCAAAATGGTCGACGATGTCGGCTACGAGCCCTTTTTCGTCATCCTCGGCGTGCTCGACCTGATCGGCGCGCTGCTCCTCTGGACGCTGGTACGCAAGCCGCGATGAGTGTGATCCGCAATCCCATCCTGCCGGGTTTCAATCCCGATCCCTCGATCGTGCGCGTCGGCGCGGATTTCTACATCGCCACTTCGACCTTCGAATGGTTTCCGGGGGTGCAGATCCACCATAGCCGGGACCTTGCGCACTGGCGGCTGGCCAGCCGGCCGCTGGTCCGCCCCTCGCAACTGGACATGCGCGGCGACCCGGATTCGTGCGGGGTGTGGGCGCCCGACCTCACCCACGCGCATGGCCGCTTCTGGCTCGTCTATACCGACGTCAAGCGATACGGGACGACGACGGTCGACGGCGCGACCGGCGTGTCGCTGCGCGATTTTCGCAATTATTTGGTCACGTGCGAGACGGTGGACGGCGAGTGGTCCGATCCCGTCTTCCTCAATGCCAGCGGATTCGATCCGGCGCTGTTCCACGACGATGACGGGCGGACGTGGCTCGTCAACATGCTGTGGGACCATCGGCCCGGTCATGGCCGCTTCGCCGGCATCGTCGTGCAGGAGTACGACCGCGGCACCGGCACGCTCGTCGGCGAGTCCCGCAACATCTTCCCCGGCACCGACCGCGGCTTCACCGAGGCGCCGCATCTCTACAAGCGCGACGGCTGGTACCACCTGCTCGTGGCCGAGGGGGGCACGGGCTGGAACCACGCCGCGGTGATGGCGCGGTCGCGCGACCTGTTCGGCCCCTATGAGGTGCACCCCGACGGCGCGGTGCTGACCGCGGGCGGCCGGCGCGAGGGTGCGCTGACGCGGGCGGGTCATGCCGATCTCGTCCACCTTGAGGACGGGACGCCGTGGATGGCGTATCTGTGCGGCCGGCCCGTGGGGGACAGCGAGCGCTGCACGCTGGGCCGCGAGACCGCGATTCAGCCAATGGCGTGGGATGCCGACGGCTGGCTGCGCACGGTGGCGGGCGATGCCGAGCCCGATCCCGCGCCGCAATCGCCGCTACCCCCCGCGCCGTGGGACGAGGCAGAGTGGGACGGCCATTTCGACGGCCCCGACCTGCCGCAGCCGCTGCAATGGCTGCGCAGCCCGTATCCCGAGCGACTGTTCAGCCTGACCGAGCGGCCGGGCTTCCTGCGCCTATATGGCCGCGACACGGTAGGGAGCCTGTTCGAACAGGCACTGGTCGCGCGGCGGCAGACGGACTTCGCCTATCGCGCCGAGACGCGGATCGAGTTCGAGCCGCGCGACTTTCAGGCGGCGGCGGGGCTGATCTGCTACTATAACAGCACAAAATTCCATTACCTGCACCTGAGCCGCGACGGCGACGCGCGCGTGCTCCAGCGCATGACAGCCAGCCCTGAAACCGGCGCGGTCGAGATGGTCGTGCTGGGCGAAGTCCCCGCCGGCCCGATCGAATTGGCGGTCGAGGTCGACGGCGTGACCCTCCGCTTCTTCTGGCGCGCCGACGGGGGCGAATGGCAGGCGGCGGGCGAGCCGCTCGACGCCAGCATCCTGTCGGATGAGGCGACGTTGCCGGGCCTGCCCAACTTCACGGGGACGTTCGTGGGGGTGGCTTGCCAGGACATGAGCGGGCGCGGGACGCCGGCGGACTTTGCGTGGTTTCGGTATGAGGCGCGGGGGTAGGGGCGGTCAGCGGCTGCGGTCCGGTTGATGCTGCAATGTCCGCTTTGGGCAGGCAAACGGACGTCGCTTAGCGTTCTCTGATCCACTGCCCCCCGGTGAGACGTTGCAGTTCATTTTCGGCGAGATCGACGGTTTCGTAGATGCCTGCGAACACCCGATCCTCCATCCAGTCGGGCTGCGAGCCATCGGGGAGCTCCGCGCCATCATGGACGATTTGAAACAGACCGTCACGGCGCCTGCGGATGGAGTAACGCATTAGAGTACTTGGCTCAGCGAAGCGACGGACACTCTCACCTGCAAAGCTCATGCCTCGTAGTTATCCGCCGCCGGACGCGTCTACAAGCGGCACGAAAGCCGGTTTCGCCAAGGTGGCGGCGTTACCCCCGCGGCCCCGCCACCGACTGCCGCTCGACGATCGCGTGGTCGAGGATGCAGTCGCCCGGCTCGCCATGTCCCAGTACCCGCGCCAGCGCCTCGGCCGCCAGCCGGTGCACCGGCTGGTGGATCGTCGTCAGCGGGGGCCAGAGCGTGACCGCGGCGGTGGTATCGTCGAAGCCCGCGACCGACAGCTCGCCCGGCACGTCGAGGTGGCGGCGGTGCGCGACGGAGACGACGGCGGCGGCCATGTCGTCGTTGCTGGCGAAGATCGCGGTCGGCGGGTTATCGGCGGCCAGCAGCTGCTCGCCCGCGGCGAGGCCCGAGGCGTAGCTGAAATCGCCCTGCGCCACGCGCACCTCGACCCCGCCGGCCTCTCGCACTGCGGCGTAGAAGCCGGCCATGCGCTCGGCGCTCGCGGCCTGGTCCGGATTGCCGAGGATGAAGCCGAGCCGGCGGTGGCCGAGCGCCAGCAGGTGCCGCGTCATCTCGTACGCCGCCAGCCGGTCGTCGATGCGGACGCAGGTCGCGCCCGCCACGCCGTGCGCGCCGACCGCGGCGATCGGCACGCCCGCACCGCGCAGGATCGACAGGACGGGTAGCGCCTCGCCCAGCGGGGGCGTGACGACGACGCCGGCGAGGCCCGAGGCGACCAGTTCCTCGATTGCGGACAGGGGCGGCGGGTGGCCGTTCTCGCCGCGCAGGAGGATCAGGCGCGCGCCGCGCGTCGAGGCTTCCTCGAACACCCCGGTCAGGAACTCGCTCATGAACGCGCGGCTGGGGTTGGAATAGAGGATGCCGACGCGGAGTTCCGAGGAGGTGACGAGGCTGCGCGCGGCGACATTGGGAGTATAGTCCAACGCCTCGATCGCGCGCTGGACCGCGGCGCGGGTGTTGGTGGCGACGCCGCTCTTGCCGTTGATGACGCGGCTGACCGTCATCGGCGACACCCCCGCCGCCGCCGCCACGTCGATGATCGTCGCGCCCCGCGCGCCGCGTGCCCCGTTCTTCACGGATTGGGTCTATCGCCTGATGAATGGATGCGAAAGTAGCGAGGCTAACCCCCCCCTGACAGGGAGGGGTTGGGGTGGGTCGGCCCTTGAGGCTCGGAACCGCGCTATCGCAGGCCGACCCACCCCCGGCCCCTCCCTTCCAGGGGAGGAGGCCCTTTAGCGCTTCGGCGCGAGGTAGCCGTGCATGGCCATCCAGCGGGTGAAGGCGTCGAACCAGCCCGTGCTCGTCGTCGACTTCGGATACATGCCAAAGCCGTGGCCGCCCTGTTCGTAGAGGTGGAACTCGACCGGCCGCTTGGCATTGCGCCACGCGTCGATCAGTCCGTACTGCGGCTCGCCGAACAGCGGATCGTCAGCCGCCAGCGCGACGAACATCGGCGGCGCGTCGGCGGGTGCGGGCATCGCGCCCAAGGGTCCATAGATGTTGCCGATGAACGCGGGCTTCGCATCCCCGCCGTTCAGCGTCGTCGCCATCGTCAGCATCGCGCCCGCCGAAAAGCCGACCATGCCGATCCGGTCGGGATCGACCCGCCATTCCTTCGCACGGCTGCGAATGAGCGCGAAGGCGGCGCGCGCGTCGGCGATCTGCGGCGCAAGGTTCGCCATCATCGCCGCCGGATCGGGCCGGCGCAGCGGGTGCCCGTTACCCGGCGGCGGGGGCGGCGCGGCGAAGGTGGCGAGGTCGGCGGGCGTCTGGTTGAGCCGGTACTTCAGCACGAACGCCGCGACCCCGCGCGCATTCAGCGCCTTGGCAACGTCCCAGCCCTCATTCTCCATCGACAGCGTGCGAAAGCCGCCGCCGGGCGTGACGACGACCGCCGCACCCGTGGCCTTGGCCGGATCGGGCAGGAACGGCGTCAGCGTCGCGACCGTCACGTTGCGCGCGAAGACGCTGCCATATTGGCTGTGCCAGCTTTCCTTCACTGGCGCGTTTGGCAGTTCGCCGGTGTTGAGCGTGATCGCCGTCGGCTGCGCCGGGATCGGAATCGGCGCCATCTTGTCGTTTTGGGCATGGGCCGGTGCGACCGCTACCATCGCGAGCCCTGCCGCCATCAGGCGCAGCTTTCGCCATCCTCCCGTCATCATCGCTCTCCTATAGGATTTGCGAATATACTCCTACAAAGCGGTGCGTTGCTTGTCACGCCCGATTGCATTGCGGCGGACCGGTCGACGTGAGACGCTGCTGCGCCTCTAGGGGGAGACAGGACGATGCGGCGGCGGACATTCGTGGCGGGACTGGGCGCGGCCGTATCGGTCCCCGTGTGGGCGGGGCAGTCGCCTCGCCTCAGCCCCAGGGCGATGCGAAGCGACGCCGCGCTGCTGCGCCGGGCTTACGAGACGCTGCACCCCGGATTGCTCCGCTATCAGACCGCGGGCGGGGCGACCGCGCGGTTCGACGCGCTGGCCTCAGCGCAGCCGCTGGTGACCGACTACTTCTATCTGGCGCTCGCCCGCTGTCTGACCGCGGTACGATGCGGGCACAGCTACGCCAATTTCTACAATCAGTCGGATGCGGTGCGCGCTGCGCTGTTCGACACGCGCCCGCGGCTGCCGATCCATTTCACGTGGCTGGGCGATCGGATGATCGTCACCGCCGACCCGCACGGTACCGGCATCGCGCGCGGGACGGAGATCGTCGCGATCGACGGGCATCCGGTGCGCGAAATCCTCGCGGCGCTGTTGCCGCTGACGCGCGCGGACGGGCATAACGACGGCAAGCGGCGGCAGCTCCTGTCGGTGCGCGGCGAGGACGGGTACGAAACGTTCGATATCCTGTACGGCCTTCGCTTCGGCGGCGGGCCGCGCTACGCGCTCGATCTGCGCACGCCCGACGGCCGAACGCGGCGCGCGGTGGTCGAGGGCATCGACCTCGAGAAGCGGCGCTCGGTCGCGACACCGCCGAACGACACCGACAATCCCGGCTGGCGCGTCGAACGGCGCGGCCGCGCGGCGGTGATGACGATGCCGGGCTGGGGCCTCTACAATTCCAAATGGGACTGGCGCGGCTGGATCGATGGAGAGATGGACCGGCTGGTCGCCGACCGCGTCCCCGCGCTGATCGTCGACATCCGCGCCAACGAAGGTGGCGAGGATTGCGGCAATGTCCTGCTGGAGCGCATCGTTCAGAGGCCCGCGGTCGCAGATCCGGCGCGCCGGTTGGTCCGCTATCGCGAACTGCCCGCCGACCTGCGCCCCTATTGCGACACCTGGGACCGCAGCTTCGACAGGCTGGGGGTGGACGCCAAGCGCTACGACGACCGCTTCCTCGAACTTGCCGGCACCGACCGCGACGCCGCGGTCATCGCCCCGCGGGGCAAACGCTATGACGGCAAGCTGATCGTGCTGACCGGGCCGGAAAACAGCTCGGCCACGTTTAGCTTCATCCAGACGGTCCGGCGCGAGAAACTGGGCACGCTGGTGGGCGAGCCGACCGGCGGCAACCGGCGCGGGATCAATGGTGGCTGCTTTTATTTCCTGCGGCTGCCGGAGACGGGGCTGGAGGTCGACCTGCCGCTGATCGGCACCTTTCCGCATGCGATGCCGCCGGATGCCGGGATCGTCCCCGACGTGGCCGCGGCGCGAACGCCGCGGTCGATCGCCGACGGCAGCGATCCGGCGATGGCCGCGGCACTGGCGCTGGTCCGGTCCTGATCCTCAATAAAAGCGCGCGGCGTCGTCGGGATCGGCAGGCGGCGCGTCGGCCGGGGCCATGACGAACTTCACCCGGTCGATGCAGCCGCTTCGACCCTGTGCACTCGGCTTCAGCCGCGCACCGCGCAGGATCTGGACCGCCTGCCGCCCGAAGTCGGCGGTCGGCTCGGCCGCGACGACGGTCGGATTGCCGATCTCGCCCCAGGGCGCGACGTCGTAGCGCACCACCGCCCAACCCTCGACCCGGCGGCGGCCATAGGGTTCGGGGAAAGTGAGCGTCGGCGTCTTTGCCCAGTCGCGGCCTTCCGGGCAGGTCGGCGAAGGGCCACCGATAGCGGCGGGTATGGGCGGGGCGGGCAGCGTGTCGGGTGCGCGCCAATAGGGATAGACGCAGCCCGTCCGCGCGCCGCCCGAAAAGCGCGAGGCGTGCATCGCCCGGATCGCCGCGGCATCGAGCGCGCGATTGCCCGTCCCCTCGACCGCGCGGACGTTGACGGGCTTGCCGCGCGCGTCGGTGTCATAGGCGATGAGCGACCAGTCCTGCACGCCCGGCGTGCCCGCGACCTTTGGAAAGTCGGGCATCACCCGCACGAGCGCAGCCGGGCGCGGCGCGTCGGCGCAGGTGCCGGCGGGGCGGATGCGGTCCCAGCCGATGCGCGGGAGCCGACCCGAGCGCGGGTTGATCGTGTAGGAGACGAGATCGGCGACCGGCACTTCGGCCAGTGGTGTCTGGACCGGGATGTAAGTGATCGAGCAGTCGGTGCGCGCACGCGCCGGAAAACGGCTGGCGGTAAGCGCGAGCATCAGGTCGTCGGGGCGGGAGAACTGGTTCGCCTGTACCGGCTCGATCGACAGCGGGCGACCATCCGCGGCGATGCGGAAGCGCAGCGTCGCGGGCTGAAGCGGCGCGGGGATGGCGGTGTAGCGCAGCGTGTTGCCCGGGCGGCGGATCGGATCGGCCGCGACCGGCCCGTCGGCGCACTGCACCGTACCCGGCATCCATCGCACCATCGTGGAGGGGAGTACGACGTTCCCCGGCCCTTCGAAGATCGGCGGGGGCACGGGCGGTGCAGGGGGCGCGGGCGGCGTCACCTGACCGAGGAACAGCCCAACGGCGGCGACGGCGACGATGACAACAGGATTGGACACGCACCCTCCCGATTCGAGTCGGGTCGAACGCTAATCAGCCGCTATGTGTTTGGCGAGGGGGCGTTTTCAGACGCGGCCCTTGAGCGCCTTCTTCAACCGGGCATGGGCGCTCGCCTTGATCTGGCAGACGCGGGCGGAGCCGACGCCGATCACCTGGCCGATTTCCTCGAGGTTGAGTTCCTCGACATAATAGAGCTGGATCACCAGCGCCTCGCGCTCGGGCAGGTCGCCGATCGCGCGGGCGAGTGCGTCGCGGGTGCCCGCCTCGGCCAGCGCGGAAAAAGCGTCGGCGCTGTCGTCGGCGAACCATGAGGCTTCGTCGGAATACACCTCGTCGATCGAATCGAAGCGGACCGCCTCGGCCGTGGTGTATTCGGTGCGCAGCTTCTCGATCGTGATGCCGAGCTTGCCCGCGACCTCCTCCTCGGTCGGTGCGCGGCCCAACGTGTGGGTCAGTGCGGCGAGGGTGTCCTGATACCGCCGCCGCCGCTTCATCGCGCCGCGGGTCAGCGTCGCCTGTCGCCGCAATTCGTCGATCATGGCACCGCGCACGCGCGTCATCGCGAAGTTGCGAAAGCTCGTCTCACCGCGATCGACGAAGCTCCGCGCCGCCTCGACCAGCGCCACCATGCCGATCTGGATCAAGTCCTCGATATCGATCAGGCTGCTCATGCTGCCATGCACGTGCCAGGCGACGCGGCGGACCATCGGCAGTTCGGCGCGGACCTGTTCCTCGACATCGCGCACCGCGGGGGTGGTCGGGCGATAGGTGAGGTTCTGTGCGAAGGGCGTCATGTCGTTCATGCCGGCAGCGCCCCCGGCGCGCCGATCACCGCGACGACCTCGACCGCCTTGTCCTCGGGCACCTCGAAGAAGCTCATGACCGGCGTGTCGGGCAGGCAGGAACGGACGAGCTTTCGGATCGCCAGCCGGATCGAGGGCTGGACGACGAGCGCGAAGGGCTTGGCCTCCGCCATCAGCGGCTGCGCGGCGTGCTGGAGCGCGTCGACGATGCGCCGGCCGAGATCGGGCTCAATCGTGTGGCGACGGTGCATGTCGGCGCGCATCGCCTGGCCCAGCAAGGCCTCCAGCTGTCCCTCCAGCGTCATCACACGCAGCGGCTCGCGCACGCCGCACAGCTTCTGAACGATCAGCGGGCCGAGCTCGGGACGGATCGCCTCGATCAGCTCCTCGGCATCGAGCGTGCGCTGCGCGGCGACGGCAACCGCGGCGGCGATCCGGCGGAACTCCTTCAAGGGGATGTTCTCGGCCAGCAGCCCGCGCAGCACCTGCGTCAAAGTGGTGAGCGGCAGCGGCGTCGGGCAGAGCGCCGCAACGAGCGCACCGGCGCGTTCCTTCAGCCCGTCGAGCAGCGATTGGACCTCGTCCGGGCCGAGCAGGTCGGCGGCATGCTGGACGAGCTGGTGGTTAAGGTGCGTGGCGATGACCGTGCCCGGATCGACCACCAGATAACCCATGCCCGTCGCCGCATCGGCATCGCCCGCGGCGATCCAGGTGGCGTCGAGGCCGAAGGTCGGGTCCTTCGCTTCCTTGCCGCGCAGCGCGCCGACGCCGGTGCCGGTGTTGAGCGCCAGCATCTCGTCCGGGCTCACCTGGTCCTCGCCGACGACGACGCCGCCGACAACGATGCGATAGGTGAAGGGGGCGAGGTTGATGTCGTCGCGGACCCGCACCTGCGGCACGACGAAACCGAGATCCTTGGACAGTTGGCGACGGACGCCGGTGATCCGGCTCATCAACGGGCTGCCCTTGCGCTCGTCGACCAGGGGGACGAGGCCGTAGCCGATGTCGAGCATCACCTGCATCCCGTCGACGACCTCGTCCCAGCCGATGCGCGACAGGTCGGGCGCGGGCGGGGCGGGTTCGGGCGGCGGCGGCCGGTCGGCGATCTTCTTCAGGCGCCACGCGCCGTAACCGGCGGCGGCGGCGGCGGGCAGGATGACCATCGCCGGCATGCCGGGCAGCAGCGCCAAGAGCCCGAGGATCGCCGCGACCGGCGTCCAGGTGCGGTGCGAGGCGAACTGGCTGCCGATCTGGCCCGACAGGTCGTGGGCCGAGGTGACGCGGGTGACGATCGCGGCGGCGGCGATCGAGAGCATCAGCGCCGGAATCTGCGCAACCAGCGCGTCGCCGATCGCCAGCAGGATATAGTGAGAAGCGGCGTCCTTGATCGACAGCGAGTGGCTGGCGACGCCGATGATGACGCCGCCGACGATGTTGATCGCGAGGATCAAGAGGCCCGCGACCGCGTCGCCCTTCACGAACTTCGACGAACCGTCCATCGAGCCGTAGAAATCGGCCTCGGTCGAGACCTCGACCCGGCGCGCGCGCGCTTCGTCCGGGGTGATGAGGCCGGCATTGAGGTCGGCGTCGATCGCCATCTGCTTGCCCGGCAGCGCATCGAGGGTGAAGCGCGCCGACACTTCCGACACGCGGCCCGCGCCCTTGGTCACGACGATCATGTTGATGATCATCAGGATCGCGAAGACAAGGATGCCGACGACATAGTCGCCGCCGATCAGGAAGGTGCCGAACGCCTCGATCACATGGCCAGCCGCCGCCTCGCCCTCGTGCCCGTGGACCAAGACGACGCGCGTCGAGGCGACGTTGAGGCCGAGGCGGAACAGGGTGACGAACAGGAGAACGGTGGGGAAGGACGAGAAGTCGAGCGGCTTCTGCGCGTTCAGGGCCACCATCAGCACGGCGAGGCTGAGCATGATGTTGGCGATGAAGAACACGTCGAGCAGCGCCGCCGGGATCGGCACGACCATCAGCACGACGAGGAGCAGGATCGCGCCTGGCAGCGCCATCGAACGCGAGGCGCCGGCAAGGCCGCCCTTGGAAAGCGAAGCGAACATCAGGCCCCCAGATTGGCGAGCATGAGATAGGCGAGACGCGCGGTTTCGGGCGTCGGGCGATAGGGGCTCACCCCGTCGGCGCGCCCGGCCTTCTGCCCGCGCACCACGTTGAGGTTGGCGAGCGTGGTTTCGAGCCACGCATCGTCGCCGCCCTGCGCCTCGCTGCCCAGGATCACGTCGACGCCGGGCATCCGCGGGGCGGCGGTGTCGGCGACGGCGAACTGCATCCCCTCCGGCAGGGCGCGCGCGGCGGTTTCGGCGCCGCGGCCCAGCTTGCCGGCGAAGCGGTCGTAGATTTCGGACAGGCTGCGCGGGCGGCCGCCCTCGGCAAAGAAGATGCTCGAATTGGCGCGCGCAGCGGCGGGGAACATGCCGGCGGCGCTGCGGCCGGGATTGGCCTGCATCTGCGCCAGGAACTTCTTGGCCCCGCCGATGCCCAGGAAATGCGCCATATAGAGGTCGGTACCCGTCGCCTCGCGGCCCAGCATCCCTTCGAGCTCGGCCTTGTTGTCGGCGGCGTGCTCGGCGGCCATCAGGCTGGCGGCGCGGGGGTCGGTGCGCAAGCCGAGGATCGCCTGACGGGCATTGGGGTCGGTGACATAATAGCGGCCATTGCCGCCGCGCTGGATGCGGTCGGCGGCCCAGCCCATGCCGTGCTCGGCGCCATGCTCCTTCATCACGCCCAGCCAGCTCTGCTCGATGAACTGGTAGAGCCCCGTCGCCGAGGAGGTGCGGGCGCGGGCGCCGGCGCGCATCCCGCTTTCGATCTGCGCCTGGCCGAGGAGATAGCCGAAGTCGATGCCCGTGCGGCGGCTCGCCTCGGCGATCGCCGAGTGCGGGCTCGATGCCATCATCGGTATGTCTGCCGCGGCTGCGGCGCGCATGTTCATTGCAGTCAGGCCCCCGTATTCGGAGGCGCAGCAGCAAGGGGCGTGCCAAACGGCGTCCGGCTCCCCTCCCTCACAAGGGAGGGGCTGGGGGTGGGTCGGCCCGCGAGGTTCAGAACGCCTGCCTTAAACAGCCCGACCCACCCCCGACCCCCCCTCGTCAGGGAGGGGAGGGTAAGGGTCAGGCGTACGCGCCGGCCCGGTATGGCGCGACGGCAGTGCCGGCAAGCGTTTGCAGCCGGCGGCGGACATTTGCCGCCATCAGGTTGACGTAGATGCGCGCGGTCTCGTTCAGCCGCTGCGCCTCGTGCGCGAGTGCGCGGGTTTCGTCGGTCAGCGCCTCGCCCTCGCAGGCGGCGACCGCCTCGATATGGCCGAGCTTGGCGGCGGTGGCGCGTTCGAGCGCGCGGGTGTCGTTGGCCTTCAGCGCCGCGATCTCGGCATGGAGGCAGTCGATCACCTGAACCAGGGCGTCACGCCGCGTCATCGGGTTTCCAGTTGAGCTTGAAGGCGAGCAGGCGGTCGGCGATCGTGGAGGGGACGATGGGAAAATGTCCGTCCTCCACGGCCTTGCGGATCTTGGCCACGCGCTCGCTGTCGACGGGCGGCTTGGCGGCCATCTCGCGCGTCATCGACACCATCGACGAGCGCGCGGTCTCGCTCGCTTGCGGCGAGGCGGCCGCGCTGACGCGAACCGCCGGCGAGGTCGGGGCGACCGGCGCGAGGCCGAGCTTGGCAACGGGTTTCGAACCGATCGGGTCCATGGCGGCGTCCACTATCCACGAGGGGTGACACAGCGAGTAACGACCGGGGGCGATGCGGCTTTAGGAATTTTTTCACCTGCGGCCATCGGCCCGGAAATGGCGGTTCTGCGTTGTCGGTGCGGACAACAAAGGAGAAGCGGGGCATGGCCGACGACCTGATCGGGGCACAGATCGCGGAGGCGGCGCCCAACGCCTTCGAACGCAAGGCGGAGGAGCCGCTGGGGCGCATGGCGCTGCTCGCGGTGCTGGCCGGCGCGTTCATCGCGTTCGGGTCGATCGCATATCTGGTCGTGCAGGCGGGCGGGCTTGCGTCCGGCGGCAAGCAGATCGCCTCCGGCCTCGCCTTTTCGGTCGGACTGATCCTCGTCACGCTGACAGGGGCGGAGCTGTTCACCGGCAATGCGATGTTCGTGCTCGCGGCCGAGCGGGGCGAGATCGGGGTGGGGCGGATGCTCGGCTCCTGGGTCGTCGTCTGGCTCGGCAATCTGGTCGGCAGCGTCGCGATCGCCGCGCTGTTCGTCGCGGCGGGGGGCGGACACGGGGTCGAGGACGGCGTGGCGAAGGCTGCAGTTGCGACCGCGGCGCTCAAGACCGGCAAGGGTGCGCTGGCGCTCGTCGCGTCGTCGATGCTGGCCAACATGCTCGTCTGCCTTGCGGTCTGGATGGCGATCGGCGGCAAGTCGATCCCGTCGAAGGTGATGGCGATCGTCGGCCCCGTGGCGGTGTTCGTGGCGGCGGGGTTCGAGCACTCGATCGCCAACCAGTCGCTGCTGTCGATCGGGTGGCTGCTCCAGCCCGGGCAGGCGATCGGGATCGAGGGGATCGGCCGTAACCTCGCGCTCACGACGCTCGGCAACCTGATCGGCGGGATGCTCGTCGCGCTGGCGCTCGGCCATGCGCAGCTCAAGCCGCACCGGGCGGAAGTCTCACCAGCCGGGTAGCGTCACCCGGCCCATGTCGACCGCCACCGCCTGGATCGGCGGCTTCTGCGGATCGACCTTGACCATCAGCCGCGCACCTTTTGCGGCGTCGCCCATCGCGATGCCGTCGCGGGTGATCGAGAAGCCGGCGGCGCCCGCCTCGACCGTTACCGGATCGCCGCGTTTCACGACGATCTCGGGCTTGGGCGCGGGCGCGATCGGCACGGGCGCGGCGGCGGCGAGCACGGGGCGCGCGGCGGCGGGCGCCATCTTTACCGGCACATAGATCTTCCAGACTGGCGACATGCAGCTGACGACGACGGCGTCCTTGTTGCTGCCGCGCCATTCGAACTGCGGCATCGGGCATTGGGCGAGCTTCAGCCGGGCATCGACGCGGGTGACGGCGCCGCCCTCCTCGCCGATCGCGCGGCCGGTGAATTGCTGGACCGCGGTGTCGATCAGCGCGGTCGACTGGAAATCGGATGCACCGGCCAGCGCCAGCAGCAGGAGGGCAGGGGTCATGGGGTTACTCCGGGATTAGCGGCAACCGGCAATTGCCGGGCGGCAATCGCTTGCCGCCCGCCGGCAAAGCCGATCGAGAGAAGGACGTGGCGGCCATTGGCGGCCGGGTTGGTGGAAATGGCGATGCGATCGCGCGAGACGGCGCCCGCGCGAACGAGTGCGGCGGCGACGGCGCGCGCGCGATCGGCGGCGAGGATCGGGGCGGAGAGCGTCAGCGGGTCGCGATCCGCCTCGCCGCCGTCGGTCGAGCCTGTGACGGTGATCGTCGTGCGGGGATCGGCCGCTGCCTCGCGCGCCCAGTCGATCAGGTGGCCGATCGGTGGCAGGCCGGCATCGGCGACCGCGAAGCCGCGCACCGCCGCCCGCTCGAGCGTAATCGGCCCCGCCTCGGGCAGGGGCGCGTCGAAACCCTTGCGGATCGCGGCGGCGAGCTGCTGCTTGTCGAGCTGCGTGGCCTGCACGAACACGAAGAAGCCGACGAGCAGCAGGCAGAGATCGGCCAGCGTCACCAGCCACAGCGGGCGGCCGGGTTCGATGTCGTCGAAGCGGGTCATGCCGCGACGCTCGCGCGCGGCCGCTCGCGCCGGGCGAGTGCCACCAGCGGCGCCTCCAGCCGCTCGCGCTCGAACGCCTCGGCGCGGGCGAGGCGGCGCAGGCGGCCGGCGATCGGCTGGGCGATCAGGTTGCCGATGACGGCGCCATAGAGCGTGGCGAGGAGAGCAACGGCCATAGCGGGGCCGATCACCGACGGGTCCTGCATCGCGGTGAACATGCGGACCAGGCCGACGATCGTGCCGATCAGGCCGAAGGCGGGCGCCGCCTCGGCGATGCTCGACCAGACCTCCACCACGGCGAGGTGACGCTCGATCCGGGCCTCGCGCGCGCGGACGATCGCGGCCTGCACCGCGTCGGCCGGGTCGGCGTCGACGATCATGCGGACCGCCAGCGACACGTCGGGATCGTCGATCACCGAACGGTCGAGCGCCATCGGTCCGTGCTTTCGTGCGATGCGGGCAAGCGCGGCGATCTGCTCGACCTCGAGGTCCATCCGCGGCGCGCGCCGGCCGAGAACGCGAAGCGCGCCGATCGCGCGCAGCAGCAGCGCGGGCGGAAAGCGGACGAGACTGGCCACTGCGATACCGCCCAGCACGATGGCGGCGGCGACGGGATCGGCAAAGGTCGCGATCGGGTTCATGCGCGTCGTTGGAGCAAGAGCCGTGCCATTGCCGGCGCGTTGCCGGTTTGCCGCTTTTGCCGGCCGGGCGGCAAATCATTGCCGGTTTGGCCGTTGAAAACTCGTTGGCGATCACCTCGCGAAAACTGGCACGCCCCTTGCTGTTAACCCGCCGACGAAACCCGCGAACCACGAAAGGAGGCGGATCATGGCGAATGAAGGACTGTTCGGCGTACACGGCACCGCCCTCCAGCTGCGGTCGCAGCGGATGGGGACACTGGCGTCGAATATCGCCAATGCCTCGACCCCCGGCTATCAGGCCAAGGACATCGACTTCCAGGCCGCGCTTCGCGGGGCGGAGGCACCGGGCGGGCGGGTCGACATGGCGGTGACCGCCGCGACAAAGTACCGCGTGCCGCTCCAGGCGTCGATCGACGGCAACACCGTCGAGCTCTCGACCGAGCAGACCGCCTTTGCCGAGAACGCCGTTGCCTATCAGACGACACTGGCGTTCCTGAACGGCCGCATCAACACCATCACCCGTGCGCTGAAGGGCGAATGACGATGGCGCTTCCCGGCAGCAATCCGATGAACATCTTCCAGGTCTCGGGCCGTGCCATGTCGGCGCAGCTCGTGCGGATGAACACCACCGCTTCCAACCTCGCCAATGCGGGCGCGGTTTCCTCGAGCGAGGCCGCCGCCTATCGCACGATGAAGCCGGTCTTCCGCACGCATTTCGATGCCGCGAGCCAGATGGCGACCGTCGACGTCGAGCAGGTCAAGACCGCGGGCGAGGCGCCGACCAAGCGCTACGACCCCGGCAATCCGCTGGCCGATGCCGAGGGCAATGTCTGGGAAAGCGCGGTCGACGAGACGCGCGAGCTCGTCGACATGATGGAGGCGGCGCGCAGCTATCAGAACAATGTCGAGGTGATGCAGACGGCCAAGTCGCTCATCACCGAAACCCTCCGGCTGGGACGCTAAATCATGGCGACGACCTTCGACAGCACGCTTGCCGGCCTCGGCATCAACCGCACCGGCACGACCGACGTGAAGACGATCACGCGGGCCGACCAGCAGAAGATGGGGCAGGACGACTTCCTTCAGCTGATGACCGCGCAGCTCAAGAACCAGGACCCGTTCTCGCCGGTCGACAACACCCAGATGGTCGCGCAGATGGCCCAGTTCTCGTCGCTCGCCGGCATCACCGAGATGTCCTCGACGCTGAAGGCGATCGCCGACAAGCTCGGCGGCACGACGATGGGCGACGCGCTTGGCTGGGCGGGCAAGACGGTGCTGACCGAAGGATCGGTCGCCTTTCCGCGCGCCACCGGCGGGCTGGAGGGCGGGGTCGAGCTCGGCAAGGCCGCGAGCGACGTCACCGTCACGATCAGCGACATGAACGGCGGCGTCCTCAAGACGATCAGCCTCGGCGCTCAAAAGGCCGGCACCGCCAATTTCGACTGGGACGGCAAGACCGAGGCGGGCGAAGCCGCCGGCGCGGGGCCGTTCAAGGTATCGGTCGCCGCCAGCGACGGCGCCGCCCCGGTCACCGCCCGCGGGCTGGTCTGGTCGCCGGTCGCATCGGTTTCGCTTTCGAACGGGGAGCCGATGCTGACGCTCCCCGGCATCGGTCAGGTCAAGGCAAGCGCCGTCCGCTCGGTCGGCTGAATCCCGTTTCCATAAAGGAAGAAGCACATGTCCTTTTACAATTCGCTCAGCGGGCTTCAGGCCAGCCAGAAGGAAATGTCGACGATCAGCCACAATCTGGCGAACGTCTCGACCGATGGTTTCAAGAAGAGCCGCGTCGAATTCGCCGACGTCATCGCCTCCAGCGTGACCGTCAGCCCCAACGCGCAGGTCGGCTCGGGCGTCGTCACCAAGGCGATCCGCCAGCAGTTCGGCCAGGGCAACCTCATCCAGACCGGCGGCGCGTTCGACCTGGTCGTGTCGGGTGACGGCTTTTTCATGACCAAGCCCGCCAGCGAGGGCAGCCAGACCACCTATACGCGCAACGGCGGCTTCAACGTCGACAACGAGCGTTACGTCGTCGACGGCAACGGCAGCCGGCTTCAGGTCTATCCGGTCGACGGTTCGGGCGCAGTGATCGCCAGCGGGATCGACGGCCTCGTCAACCTGCGCCTGCCGGAATCGAGCGGCACGCCCAAGGCGACCGGGAATGTCGGCCTCGACCTCAATCTCAATGCCGGCGCGTCGCTGCCGACCAAGGCGTTCGATCGCCTCGATGCGACCACCTACAATCAATCGACGCAGACCACGATCTATGACGGCAACGGCAATCCGGTGACGATGACCAACTACATGGTCCGCACCAAGGCGCCGACCGTCGCCGATCCCACCAGCGAGTGGAAGGTGTACAGCTTCGTCGGCGACACGCAGCTCGGCACCGATCCCGCCAATCCGCAGCCCGTCACGCTCTCCTTCGACAGCACGGGTGTCATGACTGCGCCGACCGCAGCGACGCAGTTCGGTGCTTTCACGCCGGCCGGATCGAGCGCCGAGCAGACGCTGAGCCTCAATTTCGCCGGCACCGCGCAGTCGGCCTCGCCCTTCTCGGTCGTCAACCGCAGCCAGGACGGCTCGGCGGCGGGCAAGCTTCAGTCGGTCGCGGTCGACGAGGCGGGTACCGTGCGCGCGACCTTCTCGAACGGCGATACCAAGGCGCTGGGCAAGGTTGCGCTCGCCAATTTCTCGAACCCCACCGGCCTGCGCCAGATGGGCAACAGCAACTGGGCGGCGACCGGCGTCTCCGGCCAGCCGACGCTGGGCGAGGCGGGGTCGAGCGGCTTCGGCGGGCTGATGAGCGGCATTGTCGAGGGCTCGAACGTCGACATCACCGAGGAGCTCGTCGCGCTGATCGCGGCGCAGCGCAATTTCCAGGCGAATGCGAAGGCGCTCGATACGTCGAGCCAGATTTCGCAGACCATCTTCAACATCCGCGCGTAAGCGACGGCGGGGCAGGGGCTTAGGCGATGGACAAGCTGGTCTATACGGCGCTGTCGGGGCTCAAGAGCCAGATGGCCGCGCAGGGCGTGATCGCGAACAACATCGCCAACGCCTCGACCATCGGCTTCCGGCAGGACCGGGTGAGCTTCGAGCGGCTGATGCTGAAGGGTCAGGCGCTGGAAACCCGCTCGCCCGCGGCGGAGGAAGTCGCCGATTTCGACCGGCGCTCGGGCGCGATCGTGTCGACGGGCCGCAACCTCGACGTCGCGGTGACCAGCGACAGCTGGATGGCGGTCCAGGCGGCCGACGGCAGCGAAGCCTATACGCGCCGCGGCGACATGAAGGTCGCGCTGTCGGGCGTGCTCGAGACCGGCGACGGCTTTCCCGTGATGGGCGATGCCGGGCCGATCACCATCCCGCCGCACGACCGCATCATGATTTCCGACGACGGGTCGATCACCATCCAGCCCAAGGGCGCCGAACCCGGCGCGCCGATGCAGCAGGTGGGCCGCCTGAAGCTCGTCAGTGCCGAGGGGACCAAGACGGTCAAGGGCCTCGACAACCTGCTCCACGTCGAGAACGGCGGCGTGCTGCCGACCGACATGGCGGCGCGCGTCGCCTCGGGCAGCCTCGAACAGTCGAACGTGAATCTGACGCAGTCGCTGGTCGACATGATCGAGAACCAGCGCGGTTACGAGGTACAGGCCAACCTGCTCAGCGAAGCCAAGAAGATGGACGAACAGAGCGCATCGCTGATGCGCATCCAGGGTTAAGGAGACGCCCGATGGGTAATGCCGCCATGCACATCGCACGTACCGGGCTCGACGCCCAGGACATGCGGATGCGCGTCATCTCGAACAACCTCGCCAACGTGAATACCACGGGCTTCAAGCGCGACCGGGCAAGCTTCGAGACGCTGGCCTATCAGGTCGTGACCGCGGCGGGTTCGGCGAGCACGTCGGAAACGCGCTATGCCACCGGCCTCAACCTCGGCACCGGCGTTCGCGTGCAGGGGACCGCGCGGATCAATACGCAAGGGTCGCTCCAGACGACGGGCAACAGCCTCGACATGGCGCTCGACGGCGACGGCTTCTTCCAGGTGCAGATGCCGGGGGGCCAGCTCGGCTATACCCGCGCAGGCAATTTCTCGCGCTCTGCCGAGGGCCTGCTCGTCACGTCCGAGGGCTATCAGGTGATGCCCGGCATCACGATTCCGGAGGGCGCGACCTCGATTACCGTGGGCGGGGACGGGACCGTGTCCGCGACCGTGCCGGGCCAGACCGAGGCGGCGCAGATCGGCCAGATCCAGATCGCCAGCTTCCCCAATGCCGCGGGGCTTCAGGCGGCGGGCGACAACTATCTGACCGAAACCGCCGCCAGCGGCCCCGTCAACCTCGGCATCGCGGGGCAGGACGGGCGCGGCCAGATCCGCCAGGGCATGCTCGAGGGATCGAATGTCAATGTCGTCGAGGAACTCGTCGACATGATCGAGACGCAGCGCGCCTACGAGGTCAATTCCAAGATGATCTCGGCCACCGACGAGATGCTGAAATATGTCAACCAGAACCTCTGAGGTGCGCACCGTGATCGTTCGCCGTCGTCCCGCGCCCTCGAAGTCGGGCTGGGTCGAGTTCGTCGCCGGCCTGGCGCTCGGCACCGCGTCGCTGGCGATGATCGGCCTCGGCGCCGCGCCCGCGCATGCGCAGATCTTCGGCAAGAAGCAGCCGCGCGAGGATTATTCGGCGACCATGCCCGCGGCCCAGCCGGCGCGGCCCGCCAACGGATCGATCTTTCAGGCGAGCGACGGCTATGCCGCGCTGTACGAGGGGCAGCGCGCGCGCCGGGTCGGCGATCCGCTGACGATCGTGCTGGTCGAGCGGACCGCGGCGTCGAAGTCGGCGACCTCGAATCTCGACAGCAAGGGCGGCTTCGGCATCACCCCGCCGTCGACGGGCAATCTGAGCCTGTTCAACCCGACCGACGCGCGGATCAGCGGCGATCGCGGGTTCAAGGGACAGGGGAGCAGCGACCAGTCGAACGCGCTCTCGGGCGAAGTCAGCGTGACCGTCGCCGAAGTCTATCCCAACGGCACGATGCTGGTGCAGGGGCAGAAGCGCGTGACGCTCAATCGCGGCGACGAGTTCGTGCAGATCAAGGGCATCGTGCGGACGATCGACGTCGATGCCAGCAACCGCGTCGCCTCCACCCGCGTCGCCGATGCCAAGATCAGCTACACCGGCAAGGGCGACGTCGCCCGCGCCAGCCGCCAGGGCTGGCTCAGCCGCTTCTTCCAGGTCGTGAGCCCCTTCTGATGATGGACGTGCCCGCCATGCTTCGCCGACTGTTCCCCGCGCGGCCGGTGCCGCTCTGGACGCTGATCGCGCTCGCCTTCGTCTCGGCGCTCGCCGCGCCCGCGCATGCGGAGCGGATCAAGGACCTTGGCACCTTTCAGGGGATCCGCGTCAACCAGTTGACGGGTTACGGCATCGTCGTCGGCCTGCCGGGCACGGGCGACGACAATCTCGAATACACCGTCCAGTCGATGAAGGGCGTGACCTCGCGCTTCGGCTTTCAGTTGCCGCCGGGGATCAATCCGGCGCTGAAGAACGCGGCGGTCGTGATGATTACCGCCGAGCTGCCGGCGTTTTCCAAGCCCGGCCAGCGGATCGACATCACCGTCGCCTCGATGGGCAAGGCCAAGAGCCTGCGCGGCGGCGCGCTGATTCTGACGCCGCTCTACGGCGCGGACGGCCAGATCTATGCGATGGCACAGGGCAATCTGGCGGTCGGCGGCCTGGGCGTCGACGGTGCCGACGGGTCGAAGATCGTCGTCAACATCCCCTCCTCGGGCCGCATCCCTGATGGCGCGACGGTCGAGCGCGCGGTCGACACCGGGTTCGACACCGCGCCGCAGCTCACCTTCAACCTCGCCCGCGCCGACTTCACGACGGCGCAGCGCGTGGCCGCGGCGATCAACGGCCGCTTCGGCATGATGACCGCGCGCGCCACCGACGCCGTTTCGGTCAGCGTCGCCGCGCCGCCGGGCGCGGACCTTCGCACGCAGATGATGAGCCAGATCGAGAACCTGCCCGTCGAGGCGGCGGAAGCGGCGGCGCGCGTCATCGTCAACGCCCGCACCGGAACCGTCGTCATCAACTCCGCCGTGCGCGTCGCGCCCGCCGCGGTAACACACGGTAAACTAACTGTGCGTATCGACGAGGCTCAGCAGGTGGTCCAGCCCGCGCCGTTCAGCCAGGGTCAGACCGCGGTCGAACAGCGCAGCAACGTGGGGGTGCAGGAAGAAGTGAAGCCGATGTTCCTCCTCGATCCGGGTCCCAAGCTGGCCGATGTGGTCAAGGCCGTGAACGCGATCGGCGCTTCGCCCGCGGATCTTGTCGCCATTCTTGAGGCACTTAAGGAGGCCGGCGCGCTCAAGGCGGAGCTGGTGGTGCTGTGAGCGATCTTCCCAATCTTCCCGGCGTGAACCTGTCCGGCGTGTCGTCCGACACGTCGCGGCTGGGGACCAAGGCCAATCTGGACGCCGCGGGCAAGAAGTTCGAATCGATCTTCACCGGCATGATGCTGGGGGCGATGCGCAAGACCAAGCTGGCCGACGGCCTGTTCGAATCGAACGCGCTGACCCAGTTTCGCGACATGCAGGACCAGCAGCTTTCCAAGTCGATGGCCGAGCACGCTCCGCTCGGCATCGGCAAGGCGATGACCGAGTTCCTGTCCAAGAACGCCGGAAGCACGCTCAAATGAGCGACCTGCTCGCCATCGGTGCGAGCGGCGTGCGTGCCTATCAGGGCGCGCTCGCGACGACGTCGGACAACATCGCCAATGCGGGCACCGTCGGCTATGTCCGGCGCACGCCCACATTGCGCGAAGTCGTATCAAGCGGCGCCGTCAACGGCGAGACCCATGCGGGCGTGGCGCTCGGCCTGGTCGATCGCGCCGCCGACGCGTTTCGATCCAGCGCAGTCCGTACCAGCAGCGCCGAATTGTCGCGCAGCAAGGCCGGCATGGTCTGGCTCGACCGGATCGAGCAGACGCTGGACGGCAGCCAGCTTTCCGCCCGGATGGGCGACTTCTTCAACGCCGCACAGAGCCTTGCCGCCAACCCCGCCGCACCCGCACCGCGCGCGGTGATGCTGGAACAGGCGAGCGCGGTGGCGGCGGCGTTCCGTTCGACCGGCGCATCGCTCGATGCGGCAGAGGCGGAGATCGCCACGTCGGCGCAGGGCGCGGCGAACGAACTGACCGGACAGGCATCGGCGCTGGCCAAGATCAACGGCGCGCTCGGCAAGTCGGGTGGCAGCCCTGCGCCGGCGCTGCTCGACGAGCGCGACCGCATCCTCGAATCGATGTCGGCGATGGTCGACGTGTCGGTGAGCTTCGATGCCGCCGGCCGCGCGACGGTGAAGGCGGGGACCGCGGGCGGGCCGACGCTGGTATCGGGCGATCAGGCCGCGACGGTCGGCGTGTCGCTCAATGGACAGGGCGCGCTGCAATTCCATCTGTCGCTGAACGGCGAGGCGGCGGTGATCCCGGCGCAGGGCGGCACACTGGCCGGCATCGTCGACGGCGCGCAGCAGGTCGCGGCGTCGCGCGCCTCGCTCGACGACCTCGCCACCGACTTCGCCGATGCGGTGAACCAGGTGCAGGCGGGCGGCCACGACCTGAACGGACAGGCGGGCAAGCCGATGTTCGAAGGGACCAGCGCCGCGACGCTGACGATGACGCTGACCGATGGCGGCCAGATCGCGGCGGCGACGCCGGGGGCGGGCAAGCAGGGCAACGGCAACCTTGCGATGCTGGCGGCGGTGCGCAAGTCGGGCGGGTTCGAGGATCGGCTGACGACGCTTCAAAGCGCGACGGGTGCGGCGATCGCGGCCAAGCGCAACGTGATCGATGCGCAGTCGTCGATCCACGACAACGCCGTCGCCGCGCGCGACGCGGTGAGCGGCGTCAATCTCGACGAGGAGGCGGTGAACCTCCTCAAGTTTCAGCAGGCCTATCAGGCGTCGGCCCGCGTCATCCAGGTCGCGCGCGAGACGCTCGACACGATCTTCCAGATCCGGTGAGCTCCATGGACCGCGTCTCCACCAGCCAGTTCTATTCGCGCAGCCTGACGCAGATGTCGGGCCTGAACGTCCAGGCCGACAAGCTCCAGACGCAGATCTCGACGAACAAGAAACTGACGGTCGCGTCGGACGACGCGGCGGGGTTCACCCGGCTCGCGACGCTGAAGCGCGACGCGTCGGCGGACAAGGCGGCGAAGGGCAATCTCGACCTGGCCGCCGGCATCCTGGCGCAGTCGGACACCGCGCTTGCCGGCATCACCGACCAGCTTCAGCGCGCCAAGGAACTGGCGGTGCAGGCGAACAGCGGGACGCTGACCGCCGACCAGCGCGCGACGATCGCGGGCCAGCTCGACGGCATCCTCCAGGACGTCGCCAGCCTCGCCAACCAGGCCGACGCGCGCGGCGTGCCGATCTTCGGCGGCGGCGGGGACGCGGCATTCGCGACCGACGGGAACGGGCGCGTTACCTATGTCGGTGGCACGAAGCCCGGGGTGATCCCCACCGGCAACGACACGACGGTCCAGGTGACCGAGGACGGGACGGCGCTTCAGGCGATGTTCGACACGCTGTCGGCACTGTCGACCGCGGTGAAGAGCGGCAAGGGCATCGGCGAGGCGGGCGATCAGGTCACGACCGCGATCGACACCGTATCGGGGATGCGCGGCAGCATCGGCGCGCGCGCGATGCGCCTCGACATGGAGATGGAGCGGCTGAGCGACGTGGGTGTCGGCCGCGAGGAAGCGCGATCGGCGATCGAGGATACCGACGTCACCGCCGCGATCACCGAGCTGCAAAAGACGCTGACGATCCTGTCGGCGACGCAGGCGAGCTTTTCCAAGCTGACGAGCCTCAACCTCTTCCAGCAGCTGCGCTGACGCCGGCGCCGCATCGGCGCGGTGCCAATCCCTCCGTATTTCCCGCAGCATAAAGTGGAAGCGCGGTAACCATTTCTCGACGCTTCGGCGTCACAACATGGGACAGGGCCACGTGTGTGTGGCCGGGTGTCAACCGGGGGCTTAGAGTCGATGTTTCCTGCGATCGGTTTCGTCGTCCTCATCGCGATGGTGTTCGGCGGTTTCGTCTTCACCGGCGGTGCGCTCGGCCCGGTGCTGCACGCGCTCCCGCACGAGATGCTCATCATCGGCGGCGCGGCATTGGGCGCGCTCATCATCGGCAATTCCGGCCGCGAGTTGAAGGCGATGGGCGGCGGGGTGATGAAGGTCATCAAGGGGCCGAAATACAAGAAGCAGGACTATCTTGACGTCATCTTCCTCGTCTCGAAGCTCATGAAGATGCTGCGCGTCGAGGGGCCGATCGCGCTGGAGCCGCATGTCGAGGATCCCAAGTCCTCCGCGCTGTTCGCCGAATATCCCCGCATCCTGGCCGATCACGCGCTGACCGGCCTGATCGCCGATACCCTCCGCCTCGTCGTCGTCTCGTCCGGCACGCTCGACGTGCATGCGGTCGAGGAGGTGATGGACAATTCGATCAAGACCCACCACCACGAGGTGCAGGGGCCGCAGACGACGCTTCAGGGCCTGGCCGACGCGCTGCCCGCGCTTGGCATCGTCGCGGCGGTGCTGGGCGTCGTGAAGACGATGGGCTCGATCGACAAGCCGCCCTCGATCCTGGGCGCGATGATCGGCTCGGCGCTGGTCGGCACGTTCCTCGGCGTGCTGCTCGCCTATGGCATCGTCGGCCCGCTTGCGACCCGGCTTCAGCAGGTGATCGACGCGGACGCCGCGATCTATCACACGGTCAAGCAGATCATCATCGCCTCGCTCCACGGCCACCCGCAGCCGCTGGTGATCGAGGCGGCGCGGAGCGGCATCGCGCACCACAACCAGCCGGGCTTCGCCGAAGTCTTCGACGGCCTGAGGGGTAGGTAAGGTGGCCGCCGCACGGGCACCACACGGCAACAACCAGCCGCCCAAGATCATCGTCAAGAAGATCTATATCGAGGGCCATGGCGGCCATCACGGTGGCGCGTGGAAGGTCGCCTACGCCGATTTCGTGACCGCGATGATGGCGTTCTTCCTCCTCATGTGGCTGCTGGGCGCGACCAACGAGAAGCAGCGAAAGGCGCTGGCCGACTATTTCGCGCCGACGCTGATCGAGATGAAGCAGAACTCGGCCGGCTCGAACGGGATGTTCGGCGGCGCGAGCATCACCGATCCCGACAACTACCCCAATCGCGCGGGCCAGACCGGCACGCGGTCGATGACGATCCCGGTCGCCGCCGATGGCGGGCAGAGCGTCGGATCGGGCGAAAAGGGAACGCTCAAGAACCAGTCGGCGATGATGGCCGAGGATCGCAAGAATTTCAGCCGGATGCGCGCGACGCTTCAGGCCAAGATGAAGCAGGACGGGCGGATGGCGAAGCTCGCCAAGCATGTCCGCTTCGTCCAGACGCGCGACGGGATGCGCATCGACCTGGTCGACGACGCCAAATATTCGATGTTCGACCTTGGCACCACGGTGTTGGTGCCGGAGGCGGACCAGCTGATCGGCCTGATTGCCGAGAGCATTTCGGGCATGGAGAACCCGATCATGATCCGCGGCCATACCGATTCGCTCGGCTATGACGATCCGCTGCGCATGAACAACTGGATCCTGTCGAGCGGCCGGGCCGAGGCGACGCGCCGCCGGCTGGCGCGCGGCGGGGTGGGCGAGGGCCGCTTCGAGCGGATCGAGGGCGTGGCCGATCGCCAGCCCATGATCTTCGAGAATCCGGGCGACCCGCGCAACCGGCGCGTGGCGATCACGCTCCTCTATCGCCGCACCGGCTTCGGCGAGGATGCGCCCGCCGGGCCGATCAAGGCGCTGGATCCGGGGATCGGTCAGAAGAGCTTGCGAAGCTCCAGCCGTACCGACCGGCCGATGGGGTCGAGCAGGGCGGGCTGAAGCCCCGGCGGCGTCACGCCCGTCCCGTCGGTCACGCGGATGCGCTGGTCGAGGAGATTGTCGAGCCTGAGCGACACGCGCGCGCCGCGCAGCCATTCGGTCTTGCGCGCCACCTGACCCAGATCGGCGAACGCGCGCAGGTTGAGCGTGAACAGGCTGCCGAAGCGCAGGTCGTCGGCCGCACTCAGGCCCTCGACGCGGGTTGGCGACTGCCAGTCGGCATTGACGCGCAAGCCGAGGCCGTCCTTCGTGAAGCCGCTGCGAAGCTCGAACTGGTGCCGCGGCTGGCCACCGCGCCCGCCGATCGCATCGCCGCCGAGCAGGTCGAGCTCGGGCAGGCCGTCCCGGATCAGCACGCGATCCCGAAGCCGCAGCGTGTGAAAGAAGGCGAGCTGGAACCGCCCGCCGCCGCCGAATCCGCCGCCGCCCCGGTCGCCACCGCCACCGAAGCCGCGTCCGCCGCCTCCCCCGCCGCCTTCGCCGCGCGCGCCCTCGCCGCGGTTGGGGCGGGGGGCGTCGCCATCGGGGCGCGGCCGGCGCTGGCCCGCGCGATCTCCGAACGCCTGGCGCAGGATCGTGCGCGGATCCTCGCCCGCCTCTCGCGCGGCGCGGATGCGGCGCTGGAGCGTGCCGGTGACGGGCAGCGACAGGTTGAAGCCCCATCGGAACTGCGACCGCTCGGTCCGCGCGAAGTTGATCGGGCGGGTGTCGATCTGGACCAGCCGCCCGCCGTCGCCGCGCAGGAAGCGGTCGGGGAACGCCGCCTGGATCGCGGCGGTCGCGGCGGGGAAGCCGGCGATCGCGTCGTCGATCGTGTTGGCGGTATAGTCGGCGCGCAGGTCGAGATCGAGCTTGGCGACCGGCCGCCATGTCGCGCCGAGCTTCAACGCATCGCGCCGGTCCGACCGCAGGCCGGGATTGCCACCCTCGATCGCGGTCACGTCGACCGTGGTGCCGAGCACATAGTCGAACGTGCGCACGTTCGGCGTTAGGAGGAACGGCGCGCCCAACTGCTGCGGCGTCGGGGCCCCTTCCTCATGCGTGCGCGACGCGAGCAGGCGCAGCCGCGGGGTGGGCGACCAGTTCGCGCCGTAGCCGATCGTGGTCAGCGTGCCGAAATCCGACAATTGCTCGAGCGCGCCGTTGAGGTTGAGCGTGAGGTCGCCGAGCGCACCCAGCACGTCGCGCCGCCGGTTGGCGATGGGCAGGTCGAGATTGACCTGCGCATTGGCGGTGCGCCGGGTGATGTCGCTCGCCGTCGCGCCCGCCAGCCTTTGCGCACGGCTGTCGAGATCGCGGCTGCCGAGTCCGACCCGCAGCGTCGCCGCCACGTCGCCCGCGGGCAGCTTGAACAGGTCGCCATTGGCGATGCCGTTGAGGTCGGCGGTATTGCTGACCGACCGCGTGGTATCGGGCGCGGCGAGGCCGAGCGAGGGCAGCGCCGCGAACGGGTTGACGGTGCCGGCGGTCACCCCCGCCTGATACGCGCCGAGGTCGAGGCGCCGCTCGGTCTCGGTATCGGTCGCCGAATAGGCGTAGGTGCCGGTGAGCGTCCAGCGCCACTTGCCCGCCTCGCCATTCGCATTGAACCCGGCATCCGCACCGCGCGTCCGCGTCTCGCGCGTCAGAGCGCCGAGCGCGCCGTCGTAGCGCAGCACGCGTACGTCCGCATCGAATGGGGAGAAGGTGCTGGCGCCGGGCAGCGTCACGTCGACGACGGGCAAGCCGACCAGCGCCTGGCTGTCGTTCAGGTTGAACCCGAGGTTTGCGGTTGCGGCAACGTCGCCGAGGATCGTGCGCGAATAGACGGCATTGCCCTCGACGCTGCGGGTGCGCGGGCGCAGCGTTCGGAAGGGCGCGAGGTCGGTGGTACCGGGCTGGTTGGCACCCGCCGCGAAATCGGAGAGCGTCGGATTCGCGGACGGCACCGGCACGGCGGTCACGAACTGACCGGCAAGCGCGGTCAGCGCCGGGTCGACCTCTCCCCCCGGCCGGATGCCGATGACGTTGCCGGCAAGCGAGGTGGGCAGGCCGGACGGGTTGGGCGCCAGGTCGCGCTCCGCCTCGGTCAGGGCGCTTTCGCCCGATGCGCTCAGTTTGACGTTCAGCCGGCCGTCGCGGCGGATGCGCAGGTAATTGACGTCGGCCTCGCCCTGCGCGCTGCCGCCGGCGGTCGGGCCGCCGCCCTCGATCTGCGTCGTGATCGCGCGGAAGCGGCGGCGCAGGACGATGTTCACGACGCGGCTGTCGGCCGGGTAGCCATATTTGAGCGCGACTTCCTCCGGCAGGATCTCCACCCGTGCGATCGCCTCGGTCGGGATGTCGCGGATTTCGCGCAGGCCGGAGATGCGTCGGCCTTCGAGCAGGACGACGGGCGCCTCGCCGCCGCGACCGCGACCGCTACCCGTCTGTGGCGCAAGCTCGGTCAGGAGCTCGGCGATGCTGTTGACGCCGTAGGCGCGGACGTCGGCGGGGGTGAGCGTCTGCTCGGGCGTGATGTCGCCCCGCACCGATCCGCGCGGACGCTGGCCGGTGACGACGATCTCGCCCGAATCCGCCGCCTCCGCCTCGTCCGCGGCGGGATCGGCGAGTGCCTCGGTGGATTGCGACTGCGCAAATGCAGGTGCGGCAAAGACGACGAGGGGCAGAGCAAGGATACGCATGGTCACTCCGGCGAACGCTTCACCGGCGACTAGGCCCCGCTTGTCGCAGAACTATGTCAGGGTTTGTTGGACGCGCCGCTTTTCACAGGCTCCGGATGAGGCGGATGGCGAGGCCCAGCCAGGGCGGGTCGGCGATCACGATCTGGCGCGCGCCGTGGCCGGCGGGCAGCAGGTGCAGCTTGCCGCCTTCGCGGTCGATCAGCCGCCCGAACGCGAAGCGGCCCGCCGGGCGCGGGACCAGCACGTCGCGATTGAGCGCGCGGGCGAAGCGATCGGGGGCCAGCCGCTCGCACCAGATCTCGTCACCCGTCCGATAGTCGCCGATGCCGGACACGACGCGCACCGCGATCAGGCCGGGGGCGAGGGCGGGCGGCACCACATGCTCGGGCCGCTGCGGCGCGCGGGCGCCTTCGCTGCCCAAGAGCGCCGCGACGGGCAGGTCGGGCCGCTCGGGCAGGCGGACGAGGGCCGATGCCTCGACGCCGAGCGCGGCGGCGATGCGGTTGAGCCAGCCGACGGAGACGGTGCGCGTGCCCGTCTCGAGCCGGCCGATCGTCTGCGCCGTCGTCGGCGGCACGCACGCGCGCGCCACGTCGTCGAGGGTCATGCCGCGCGCGCGGCGCACTTCGCGAATGGCGGTAATCATCGGCTATCCCCTTAACCGGATGGGTTCGCCGTCTGTCCTACAATCGCGCCGCTGTGGCAAGCGGCGGCTTCAGCGACGGGAGGCTTGATGCGCGAACTGGCGGAGCGGGGATTCGAGGACGGGCGGCTGACGGGCCGGGCGCCGACTCGCGGGCGGCGGGCGGTGACGGTGAACCTGGCGGAGTCGCCACTCGGCTGGCTCGCCGCGCGCGGGCTGGTGAGTGCGCGACAGGTCGAGGCGGGGGAGCGGCTGCGCGCCGACTATGAGCGCGCGCAGATGTCGCCGTCGTTGACGATGCGCTGGGACGCCGCGCCGACCGGGCGGCACGCGCGTAGCGAGGCGCTCGATCCCACGAGCGCGCAGATCGCGGCGAAGCGGCGCTTCGATGCGGCGATCGCGGGGGTGGGGCCGGGGCTGTCCGATATCCTCTGGCGCGTCGTCTGTGCGTGCGAGGGGGTGCCGGCGGCGGAGCGGGCGCTCGGCTGGCCGGCGCGGGCGGGGCGGGTGGTACTGGGCCTCGCGCTCGACCGGCTGGCGGAGCATTACCGGCTGGGGTGAGCGGTTGAGTCTTTTGCTCGGCTCACGCCGAGGGGCGGCGCCAGCCCGCTCCCCCACCCGGCCGCCCATCAGGATACTTAGTGGGCGGCCGGGTGGGGGAGCGGGCCGGTGCCGCTCGCCTGCTCGGCAGGCGTTTTCAGGAACCGCGTATAGGCCCAGCTGATCGCGATCAGCGTGACGCCGATGCCGAGGAACGAGACGACGCGCAGGATGCCGTCGAGCGCGATGTCGATCGTGAATACCTTGAGCGCGACGACCATCGCCAGCCCCAGCCCGGCAAAGCGCAGGTCGCGCGCGCCGCCGACCAGCCCGCGCCACAGCCAGACGAGGCCGAGCGCGAGCATCGCGGCGGAATAGCCCCAATTCTCGCCCGTCCCGACCGGGCCGGTCAGGATGCTGCCATGCGCGCCCTGTCTCACGGCGGCGAGCGCGGCGACGAGCATCAGCGCGAGCGCCGGGATGCGCCAGCGCCGCTCCCGCCAGGTCCACAGGATCGCGGCGGCGAGGCCGGGGAGGAGGACGGCGGCGTTGAGGAGCGGGATCGGGCCGACCGCCTGGGCTGCGAACACCGGCGAAAGCAAGAAAAGGTCGAACCAGACGATCCGGGCGATGGCGACGATTGCGAGGGCGCGTGCAGCTATCGGGGCGCGGCTCGCCAGCGCGCGGCCGGCGACGAGCGCAACGAGGGTGATGACCGCCCGCTCGACGAAGCCCCAGCGGATGAAAACGTCGGCCGCGGCGACGGCGAGCGGCTGCTTCATCAGTGCATAGGCGGTCGCTGCTGCAAGCACGCCCGCGATGATCGCGGCCGGGCGGCGCCAGTGCCCATAGCCCTCGGCGGTGCGCAGGGGCACAAGCGCAGCAAGCGCGAGCGGCAGCAGGCGCGTGAGGACACCCACGAGCGGCGGCAGCGCGGGGTAGATGAGTTCCTCGCCGGGCAGCGAGCGGGCCAGTGCCTCGACTAGCGCGCCGACCTCGCGGTGCGCGGCGACGAGGCCAAGCGCCAGCGGTACGATCGCCGCGCCGGCGAGCGAACGCGCGCCCAGGCGGCGGGCGGCCTCCGCCACGGCGACGATCGCGGCGGCGAGCGCGAGGCCGACGGCATCCTCGCCGAACAGCGCCACTGCGCCGAGGACGGCGGCCCCCGCGGCGGCGAGCGTGCCGCCGACAAGCCCGGCGTCCTGTCCCTCGATCCGGTCGCGGTGGCGCCAGGCGAACCAGCCCGCGGCGGCGGCGATGGTCAGATCGAACGGCGCCCAGGCGGCGCGCGGCATCAGTTGCGGCGTACCGAGTTGCAGCACCGCGAGTGGCCCGATCAGTCCCACGACCGCCAGCAGCGCCCAGTCGCGTGTCGCTCTCGATCGAGCGAGGCCCGCGCCGCCCAGGATCAAGGTGGCGACGATCGCGGCGATTCCGGTCGTCGCCCGTGCCGGGGCGATCGCGAACAGCGCGAGCAGCAGCACCGCGGCGACGAGCGGCGCGGGCGACAGTGCCGGCTCCCGCCACGCCAGCGCGACCGCTGCGACGGCGAGGACGAGATAAAAGGCCCAGCCGAGCGGGGAAAAGTCGAGGGTCGGGGCGAGCGCGAACAGCTGGATCAGGCCGAGCGCGAGCGGCGCGACGCGAAGCGGCTGCGACCGGGTGCCGCTGGCCGGGAGCGCAAGCGCGGCGCCGACCGAGAGGAGGACGACGAAGCCGCCGACGATCGGCCGATCCCCCGCCTCCAGCATCACCGCGAGGAAGGCGCTCCAGCCGAACCCGGCCGCGGCGCTCGCCAGCGCCAGCCAGCCCCAGCCGCGCCGCACCGACAGGACGAACAGCCCGGCAAGCAACAGCGCGAGATAGACGAGCAGCGGCGCGGTGCCGGCCGCGTCATAGCCCGCGACCAGCGGCGCGAGGAAGCCGCCGGTGAGCGCCATGATCGCGGTCGGCGGCCCCTGCCGGAGCGACAAGGCAAGCCCCGCGCCGGTTATCGCCAGCAAGAGCACGAAGGCGGGCAGCGGCGCGACAAGGTGATAGAGCGCGGCGGCGAGATAGAGCGTCGCATAGAGGCTGGCGACGCCCGCGCCCGCCAGCGCCTGGCCGATGCGGGGATCGTCGCGCGTCGCGGGCAGGCGGCGGGCGACCTCGCTCGCGGCGATCAGGACGAAGGCAAGCAGGCAGGCAAGCAGCGTGCGGGCGCCCGGCCCGAACCAGCCGGCGTCGATCGCCGCGCGGACGAGGAAGAAGCCGGCCAGCACCAGCGCCGCGCCACCGATCCACACGGGTAGCCGCCCGCCGATCAGGCTTTCGAGATCGAAGCCGCGCGGTGCCCGGTTGGGTTCGGCAATGGCGGGCGGCGGCTCATCGGCCTCACGCGCTGCGGCGGGGGGCGGGGCGAAGGGGGGCGGGCGGCGGCGGACCACGACCTCCATATCGGCTTCGCGCGGGGCGAAATCCTTGGGCTCCGGGGCGGTCGTCCGGACATGGAGCGCGCGAAGCTCGCCCTCGGCACGGATCAGGCGGCGGCGCAGGTCGGCGACGACGAGGCCCAGCCCGATGACGGCGATCAGCAGCAACAGCTCCAACGACACGCTCCGACCCTCGCGCGCCTCGCGCGCCGAGCGCAAGGCATAGCGGCCGCGGGGCGAAAGTCGAACTTTTCGCGGCGGGTGACGTATCCCGGCGAAGGCTGGGGGGCAGTGGCGGGCGGCTTGGAAAGGCCGGCATCGCTGCCCAACCGGGCTCCGGCCACGGACCTGCAAAGCCGGGCTTCCGTGCCTGAAATCATCCGCCCGCTGGTATCGCGGGGCGAGGACGCCTAGGTCCCGCGGATGCGCTTCGACTTCATTCACTGCCACGGCTCGGGCAACGACTTCCCGCTGATCGACGCTCGCGCGCTGTCACTGTCCGACGCCGAGTGGGCGGCGGTCGCCCGCGCGCTTGCGGATCGGGGGGGGGCGATCGGCGGCGACGGGCTGTTGCTGCTCGTCCCCGGCCGCGGCGAGGCGGCGTTCGGGCAGCGGATGTTCAATCCCGACGGCAGCGAGGCGGAGACATGCCTCAACGGCCTGCGCTGCGTCGCACGCGCAGGGTTCGAGGCGACGGGGCTCGACCACGCGTTGGTCGGCCTGCCGCAAAGCGACGCGCTGGCCGCCCGCGTGCCCGACATCGCACCGGGCGTCGTCACGATCGAGACGCGCGTGACCTCGATCGACGATTCGCCCGCTGGTGTTGGCCTCACGACCGGCGACGCGCCCTTCGTCGATGCGGTGATCCCCGGCCTGCCGAGCGACCGGCGCTTCACCGCGCTGGCGATGCCCAACCCGCACCTCGTCACCTTCGTCGACGCGATCGACGAAGGCGAGCTGGTGACGCTGGGCGACTGGTGCGAGGCGGCGCCCGCGCTGATCCCCGGCCGCGCCAATGTAAGCTTCGTGACGGCCGGGCCGGCGGGGCTTTACGTCCGCACCTATGAACGCGGGGTCGGGCTGACCGACAGCTGCGGCAGCGCGATGGCCGCATCGACCGTGGCGGCGGCGCGCACCGGGCGGATCGGCTGGGGCGAGGACGTGGTCGTGCGCAACCGCGGCGGCATGGTCCGCGCCCGGACCGAGCGGGGGGTGGACGGAATCGAGGCGGTCGCGATCGCGGGGAACGCCACCTTTACGCATGAAGGCGTCGCCGAGGTCGACCTCGCCACCGGGCGGCTGGTTTCCGCATCGGTCACCGCCACGCGAAGCGACGAAATCGACGCCTGGGCCGCGTTGATCGCCGCGTTGTAAAAAGGTCCGTTAACCTCGCGCTGCTAGCCGTTGGGCATGGCGCGTAGCGATGTTCGTTCATTGACGGGAACCGGCCCCCTGCTGCTGTTCGGCGCGGGCTATGCGGCGGCGATCGGCGTGTCGCTGCTGACCCGATTCGGCGGCGGCGTCGCGTGCATGTGGCTCGCGATGGGGGTGCTGTCCCCCTATCTGGCGAAGGTGCCGGTGCGCGACTGGTGGCGCGTCGCGATCGTCGCGATCGGCGTCAGTGCGACGCTGACCGCCGTCGCGGGCCTCGGACCCATCGCCGCCATCCCGCTCGCGCCACTCAACTTCATCGAGGCGTCGATCCTCGCACTGCTGCTGCGCCGATTCGCCCCCGTCGACGACGGCGCGCTGCGCAGCATCGGGCAGGTCGCGGTGGTCATCGGCGGCGGGGTGCTGGCCGCCGGGCTAACGGCGTTCCCGGCGTCGTTCGTCGCCGCGCATGTGACGCAGACCGGCTTCTGGCACAACTGGACCAACTGGACGACGGGCCACGCGCTGGGCACGATCGCGCTGGCGCCGATCGGGCTGTTGCTGCTGAGCGGCGATCTCGGCCAATGGTGGGCGGGGGCGACCCGGGGCGAGCGGGTCGAGGCGGGCATCCATGCCGCATTCGTGACATTGGTGTCGGCCGGGACCTTTGCGCAGTCGGTGCTGCCGCTGTCGTTCCTGCCGATCCTGCCGGTGACGCTCGCGACGTTCCGGCTGGGGCGGATCGGGGCGGCGGTGGCGACGCTGATCCTGTCGATGATCGCGATCTTCTTCTCGCTGCGCGGGGTGGGCCCGGTGACGCTGATGCCGCCCGACCCGTCGCTTCGCATCCACCTCGTCCAGTTCTATCTCGCCACCGTCGTCATCACGGTGCTGCCCGCTGCGGCCGATCTTCGCCGTCGCAAGGACGTGCTGCGCCGGCTGGCGGCGAGCGAGGCGCGCTATCGGCTGGTGACGGAGAATGCGTCCGACGTCGTCATGACGCTCGATGCCGAGGGGCGCATCCGGTTCGTCTCGCCCTCGATCGAGGGGCTGGGCGACTACCGCGTCGCGACGCTGCTCGGATCGCCGGCGGGCAACCTCCTAGCGCCCGAGCATCGGCCCGCGGCGGCGCGCGCGCATCTCGACGCGCTGCGCGATCCCGGCACCTCTCAGGTAGTGGAGGTCGAGACGCGGCCCGATGCCGAGGGCGCCCAGCGCTGGATCGAGATGCGGATGCGCGCGATCGAGGGCGGGCCGGCGGGCACGACGATCGAGCTCGTCTGCGCGATCCGCGACATTTCCAAGCGCAAGTCGGTCGAGGCCGAGTTGCAGCGCGCCGCGCGCACCGATCCGCTCACCGGCCTCGCCAATCGGCGGCTGTTCAACGATGCCCTCGACCTCGTCCTCGAGCGCGTGGCGCGCGACGAGCGGGCAAAGGCGTGCATCGCGATCTTCGACATCGATCACTTCAAGCGGGTCAACGACGCCTTCGGCCATGATGCGGGCGACCGCGTGCTCGCGCGGTTCGCACAGATCGCGCAGGGCGTGACGCGCGCGAAGGACCTGGTCGCGCGGCTGGGCGGCGAGGAATTCGGCCTCGTCCTGCCGGGCGCGAGCCGCGAGGAGGCGCAGGCGATCTGCGAGCGGCTGCGCGCCGAGTTTGCGGGCGCCGCGATGGTGCTGGAGGACGGCAGCCATGTCTGGACCACGGTCAGCGCAGGGATCGCCGCGATCGGCGGCGACGACAGCCGCGCCGACGTGATGCGTATCGCCGACGCCGCGCTCTATGCCGCCAAGCGGGCGGGGCGCGACCGGCTGGTGCTGGCGGCCTGACCGGCATGGCAGGCGCCCGAACGACTTGCGGCGGCACACCCGAGGGTGCGCCGCCGCGATCCGGTCGAGGCCGGGTAGGTCGGTCGGTGGATTAGTTGGCGCGGCCGGTCTGAAGCCAGGCGCGCGCCGCCTTCTGCGCGGCGGCGATTTCGGCCGCGCTCATCTCGTCGGCCACTTCGGCGCGGCACGCCTGGGCGGCGCTGCTGCCCGACATGGCGGCGAGGTTGAACCATTTATGCGCCTCGATCAGGTCGACGACCGCGCCCTGTGCGCCGCTCGCATAGACCATGCCGAGGTCGTAGAGCGCGTCGGCATCGCCGCGCGCGGCTTCGCGCATCCTGCTCTCGATCAGGAATTGCGCGCTCTTGAGACTATTGCCCATGTCGCATTCACCCCTTTTGCCCCCTTTTCGGGCGCATTCAGGATGGGACACGAACGACCAACAAATGGTTAACGCCGCTCATACTATCGGGTGATGACCGGAATGTTGTCGATGAGGCGGGTCGAGCCGATCTTCGCTGCGGCCAGCAGCCGCATCGGGCGGCCGGGTTCGATCGCTTCGGACAAAGTGTCGGCATCGACGAGCGTCACGTAATCCACCGTGAAACCCGCCGCGGTGAGCGAGGCGCGCGCCTGCGCCAGCGCCGCCGCGGGATCGCCGCCCTTCCCCATCGCGCCGGCTGCCACGCCGAGCGCGCGCGGCAGCGCGACCGCGGCGGCGCGATCCTCGGGCGCGAGGTAGAGGTTGCGCGAGGAGAGGGCGAGCCCGTCGTCGTCGCGCTGCGTCGGCACGCCGACGATCTCGACGCCTAAGTCGAGGTCAATCACCATCCGGCGGATCACCGCGAGCTGCTGGAAATCCTTTTCGCCGAACAGCGCGACGTCGGCGCGCACCTGGTTGAACAGCTTGGTGACGACCGTCGCCACCCCGTCGAAATGGCCGGGCCGCGCCGCCCCGTCCAGGCCGTCGCTGACGCCCGATACCGATACCGTCGTCGAAAAGCCCGCCGGGTACATCGCCTCGACCGGGGGCAGCCAGAGCAGGTCGACGCCCGCCTTGGCCAGCATCCGGCTGTCCGCCTGTTCGCGGCGGGGATAGCGGTCGAGGTCCTCGCCCGCCCCGAACTGCATCGGATTGACGAAGATCGACACCGCGACTCGGGCCGCGCGCCGCCGCGCCTCCGCCACCAGCGCCATGTGGCCGGCGTGCAGCGCGCCCATCGTCGGCACGAGCGCGATCCGCTCCCCCGCCGTTTTCCACGAGTCGATGAGGGCGCCGAGCGCAGCCTTGTCACGGATGGTTTGCACGGCCGGTCCCTTGCGATAATGACCCTTGGGGCGCGCGTTCTATGTGGGGGGACGTGGCCGATCAACAGGGGAAGTACGCGTCTTGGCCAGCCACGCCGACGGCTTGCACGTCATTGTCTTTGCCAACGAAAAGGGGGGCACGGGCAAGTCCACCACCGCCGTCCACGTCGCCATCGCGCTCGCCGTGAAGGGGGCGCGCGTGGCCGCGCTCGACCTCGACCATCGCCAGCGGACGCTGGGGCGGTATCTGGACAACCGCGCCGCGACGATGAAGCGGATGGGCCGCGACCTGCCGATGCCGCGCCACGCGACGCATGACGGGGAAAGCCACGACCGCTTCAACGAACTGCTCGGCGAACTGAGCGTCGGGGCGGACTTCCTCGTCATCGACACCCCGGGCCGCGACGACCCGTTCGCGCGCATCGCCGTCACCAACGCCGACACGCTCGTCACCCCCATGAACGATAGCTTCGTCGACTTCGACCTGATCGGTCAGGTCGATCCCGACGATTTCAAGGTAACGCGGCCGAGCTTCTATTCGGAGCTCATCTGGGAATCGCGCAAGAAGCGCGCGCGCGCCGACGGCGCAACGATCGACTGGGTGGTCCTGCGCAACCGGCTTCAGCATATCGAGGCGCGCAACATGCGCCGCGTGTCGGAGGCGATCCAGCAATTGTCGCGCCGCGTCGGGTTCCGCGTCGTCCCCGGCCTGTCCGAGCGCGTCATCTATCGCGAACTGTTCCCGCAGGGCCTGACGATGCTCGACTCGCGCGAGTTCGGCGAGATGGCGCTGAGCCACGTCGCCGCGCGACAGGAACTGCGCGAGATGATGGCCGGCCTCGCCCTGCCGGATACCGCCGCGCTGCCCGTTTCGGCCTGATGGGCAAGCTTCTTTTCGCGCTGGCGCTGATGGCGGCGATCTGGTGGCTGTTGAAGAAGGGCAAGCCGCCCCGCCGCCCCGCCTTGTCGGAGGCGGAGGCACGGGCGGTGCTCGGCGTGGATGCCGGCGCGGACGCCGATGCGATCCGCGCCGCGCACCGCCGGCTCGTGACCGCGGTGCATCCCGACAAGGGCGGCTCGGCCGACCTCACCCGGCGCATCAATGCTGCGCGGGACGTCCTGCTTCGTACGCGCTGAACGATTTTTGTTGCACCTGCGAAAGAATGCAACTTTCGCATCCTACGAGGATTATCGGCGCTACGCCTGAATCTGGGGGACCGACATGACGCATAACTTCGACCCGACCTCGCTGCGCGAATACGACATCCGCGGGATCGTCGGAAAGACGCTGCACCCCGCTGATGCGGAGGCGATCGGGCGCGGGTTCGGCACCCGCGTGCGCCGTGCGGGCGGCACGCGCGTCGTCGTCGGGCGCGACGGGCGGATGAGCTCGATCGACATGGAAACCGCGCTGGTCGCCGGCCTGACCGCGTCGGGCGTCGATGTGGTCCGCGTCGGCCTCGGCCCCACGCCGATGCTCTATTACGCCGAGGCGACGCTAGAGGTGGATGGCGGCATCCAGATAACCGGCAGCCATAATCCCGCCGATTACAACGGCTTCAAGATGGTGCTGCAGCACAAGCCGTTTTTCGGCGCCGACATTCAGGATATCGGCAAGCTGGCGGCCGAGGGCGACTGGGAAGAGGGCGAGGGCACGGTCAGCGACCACGACATCGTCGACGATTATGTCGGCCGGCTGATGGCGGGCTATTCGGGCGGCACGTACAAGATCGGCTGGGACGCGGGCAACGGCGCCGCCGGCCCGATCATCGAGAAGCTGGTACAACTCATTCCGGGTGAGCATCATACGCTCTACACCGATGTGGACGGCAATTTTCCCAATCATCATCCCGATCCCACCGAGGAAAAGAACCTCGTCGATCTGAAGGCGCTCGTCGCCGAGAAGCAGCTCGATTTCGGACTGGCCTTCGACGGCGACGGCGACCGGATCGGGGCGATCGACGGGCAGGGCCGGGTGATCTGGGGCGACCAGCTTCTGTCCATTCTGGCGGAACCTGTGCTGCGCGAAGTGCCCGGCGCGACGATCATCGCCGACGTGAAGGCGAGCCAGGCGCTCTACGATCGCATCGCTGAGCTCGGCGGCCATCCGCTGATGTGGAAGACGGGCCACAGCCTCATCAAGACCAAGATGAAGGAAACCGGCTCGCCGCTGGCCGGCGAGATGTCGGGGCACATCTTCTTCGCGCACAATTACTACGGCTTCGACGACGCGCTCTATGCGGCGATCCAGCTCATCCGGTCGGCGCACGTCATCGGCAAGTCGATCACCGAGCTGCGCGGCGAAATGCCGGCGATGGTCAACACCCCCGAGATGCGCTTCCAGGTGGACGAGAGCCGCAAGTTCGCGGTCGTCACCGAAGTGCTCGAGCGGCTGAAGAACGAGGGCGCCGAGGTCAACGACACCGACGGCGCGCGCGTCAACACGCCCGACGGCTGGTGGCTGCTGCGCGCCTCGAACACGCAGGACGTGCTGGTCGCGCGTGCGGAGGCGAAGGATCAGGCGGGGCTCGACCGGCTGATGGGCATGATCGACGCGCAGCTCGCGGCGAGCGGTCTGGAGCGCGGGCCGCAGGCGGCGCACTGACGCTGTGACGGGAGCGTCGATCGCCTGTCGACGCTCCCGTCCCTCGCTTTTCCCGGCGTGGATCGCCACATAGGGTTCATGCCCCCAAAGCCGCAGCCCAGCATCGTTCGCGTCATCGACCTCGAAACCACCGGCAACGCGCCGCCCGCGCATGCGGTGGTCGAGATCGGCTGGCAGGACGTGGCACTGGGCGAGGACGGGCGCTGGGAACTGATGGGCGAGGGCGGCGCGCGGTTCGTCAATCCGGGCCGCCCGATCCCGGCGATCACGCAGGCGGTGCACCACATCCTCGAGGAACAGGTCGAGGGCGAACCCTTTTTCCACGACCTCGCCCGCCCGATCCTCGACCCCTGGCCGCGCCGGGTGGCGCTCGCCGCGCACCGGGCGAGCTTCGAGCAGCAATTCTGTACTGCGTCGCTGACGCGCGGGGCGGACTGGATCTGCACCTGGAAATGCGCGCTCCGGCTCTGGCCCGACAGCCCCAGCTTCTCGAACCAGTCGCTGCGCTACTGGCGCAAGCCCGAGGGGTTGATCCACGAGCGCGGCCTTCCCGCGCACCGGGCGTTCCCCGACAGCTATGTGACCGCGCATCACCTGCGCGACATGCTGAACGAGGCGAGCGTCGCGCAGCTCGTCCAGTGGTCGAAGGAGCCGGGCCTGTTGCCCCGCGTCCGCTACGGCCCCGACCGCGGCAAGGAATGGCGCGAGATCGACAATGAGTCGCTGGCGAAGTTCCTGACCGACCGCGACGAGGATGTGCGCTTCACCGCGCAGACCGAGCTGACGCGGCGGCGCGGCGGCGGTGCGGTGGGGCGCGACGCGGCGGATTGGCTGCTGCTCTGATCCGCGCTAGCCTGCGCCCGTACGGGGGAGACGGGCGATGCGGATGGTGCTGGCAGGGGCATTGATGGGGGCGTTGTTGGGGATGCCCGCAGCGGCACAGGCGCCGAACCCGCTGGCCGGACGCTGGACCGTCGACCTGTCGGTGAAGCCCGGCGAGCCCTATACCAAGACGATGGTCCTGACCCTCGCGCCCGATGGAGGCGTGACGGGCAGCTTCTACGACAGCGAGATCGAGGCCGGCCGATGGAAGACCGATCGCGGTCGCACCTGCGTCAGTTTCCGCACCAGCGACGGCCGGGGTCCCTACCATACCGCCGCCTGCCTGCGCGGCGACCGGGTGGAGGGCCAGACCTGGGCCGAGCATCGCAGTTTCCTGTTCAACTGTAACGCGGTGCGCGCCGATTGAGCGCCCCTTGCGGTGCCCCGTGCCGCTGCTACCATCGTTACCGACGCAACTTCTTTTCGGGACTTCACACCGCATGCGCATGACCTTTGCCGCCATTCTCGGCGCCGGATTGCTCTCGACCTCGGCGCTGGCGCAGACCGCGGCGGATTTCTCCGCCGACCGGGTGAAGGCCGATGTGACGTGGCTGGCCGACGACGCGCGGCAGGGACGCGATGCGGGCAAGCCCGGTTATGACGCGGCGGCCAAGTACGTCGCCGACCGCTTCGCCGAGCTGGGCCTGACGCCCGCCAACAATGGCCAATGGTATCAGCAGGTGCCCTTCGTCACCGTCACCGCCGATCCCAAGGCGCCGCGCCAGCTGACGATCGGCGGCAAGGTCTTTCCGCACAAGGCCGACGTGATGGCGACGCTCTACGGCTCGGGCAAGGTGCCGGTCGAAACGCAGACGGTGTTCGTCGGCCGCGGCGTGGTCGACCAGGCGCGGGGGCTGGACGACTATGCGGGCGTCGATGTGAAGGGCAAGACGGTGGTCATGTTCTACGGCGTTCCCAAGGGCCTGCCGAGCGACGTCGCCGCCGCGCTCAACAACCGCAAGGCCAAGATCGCCGAGGAACATGGCGCGGTGGGCGTCATCACCGTGCTCGACAGCGAGACGGCCAAGCGTTTCCCGTGGAAGGAGATCGCCGACCACGGCGACGAGCCTTACATGAGCTGGGCGACCGAGGACGGGCAGCCCTATCGCACCGCCGCCGGGGTGAAAGCTTCGGGCCTCGTCCGCGGTGCCGCCGCCGAGGCGCTGTTCGCGGGGGCGCCGCAGAGCTATGCGCAGACGCTGGCCGCGATCGACAAGGGCGAAAAGGTCAAGGCCTTCGCCCTCAAGCCGACGGTGAAGTTCGAGGCGACCTCCACCGCCGAGCGGTTCACCAGCCCCAATGTCGTCGCGATGATCCCCGGCAGTGACCCGGCGCTGAAGGGCGAGGCGGTGCTGCTCATGGCGCACCTCGATCACGTGGGCGTCGATCCCAAGGCCAAGGGTGAGGACAAGATCTTCAACGGCGCGATGGACAATGCCGCCGGCGTCGCGACGATGCTGGAGGCGGCGCGTGCCTTTACCAAGAGCAATCCCAAGCCCAAGCGCACCGTCATCTTCGCGGCGGTGACGGCGGAGGAGGACGGCCTCCTTGGCTCGCAATATCTCGCCAAGCACCCGCTGCCCGGTGCGAAGGTGACGAGCGTCGTCAATCTCGACATGCCGGTGCTGCTCTACGACTTCACCGATGTCGTCGCGTTCGGCGCGGAGCATTCGACGATGGGACCGATCGTCGCCAAGGCGACCGGCGACATGGGCATCAAGCTGTCGCCCGACCCGATGCCGGAGGAGAACCTGTTCACCCGGTCGGATCACTACCGCTTCGTGACCGAGGGCGTGCCGTCGGTGTTCCTCGTCACCGGCTTCGCCAATGGCGGGGAAAAGGCGTTCAAGGACTTCCTGGCGACGCACTATCACAAGCCGAGCGATCAGGTGACGCTGCCGATCAACTGGAATGCGGGCGCCAAGTTCGCGCGGGTGAACTATAACATCGCCCGCGCGCTGGCGGACGCGCCGGAGGCGCCACGCTGGTACAAGGATTCGAGCTTCGGCCAGCTCTTTGCGCCCGCTGCACCGAAAGCCGACCGTCCGGCGGGGCAGGCGGCACCGGCGCAGTAAGCGCTTATCGGCACCCCGGTTATTGCCGGGGTGCCGATAGCCACGTCAGAACCCCGTTTTCAGCGTCACGAAGAACTGCTGCGGCGCGCCGGCGAGCAGTGTCTGGTTGTCGCCGCGATTGCCGAAGCCGTTGGAGCCGATCGTCGCGACGTACCGCTCGTTGAACAGGTTGGTGGCGTTGCCCTGCACCTCGAACCCGCGATCGCCGTCGAGGCGGACGCGCACGCCGATCGAGGCGTCGACCAGCACGCGGCCGTCGACGAACTGGTCGTTTTCGTACGTGAAATAGCGGCGCGACATGTAATTGGCGCCGACCCGGCCGAAGAACAGCTCGCCATCATAGGTGACCTCGCCCTTCACCAGATGCTTGGGCGTATCGACGACCTGCTTGTCGGCGGTGCGCGCGATCAGGGCGCCGGCACGGTTGAACACGTCGTCCTGATAGGTCGAGTCGGTGTAGCTGTACGATGCGAACGCGCCGAACCCCATCGGCAGCTTCACTTCCGCCGCCGCCTCGAACCCCAACGACCGGACCGAGCCGACATTCTGGAGGATCGCCGGATTGCCCTGGATCCCCGCGCCCACCGACTGCGCGATCAGGCGGTTGCGGAAGTCGACGAGATAGCCGGCAAGGCTGAGGTTGAACCCGCGCCCGCGCAGCCGGCCGCCGACTTCGTACGTGTCCGATTCCTCGGGTTTCAGGCCGCCCAGATTGTCGAACCCGGCCTGCGTCGTCGCGAACGGGCCGGTGGTCGCCGACGCGGTGAAGGCGCGCTTCACCTGCGTGAACCCGCCGAACAGCTCGGCATTGCCACCCAGCGCGAGGGCGACGCCGGCGTGCGGCTGGAACCAGTCGCGCACCTTGATCCGCCCGGCGGCAAAGCCGCCGCGCACGTTCGGATCGGCCTCGTTCGTGACCTCGAATCCCTTCCAGCCGAGATTGACGGTGAGCGCGCCGAGCGTGAGCTTGTCGCGGACGTAATATTGCACCGTCTCGGTCGTGTAGTCGAAGTCCCACTGCGTTGCGAATGGCAGCGCCTGGAAATCGAGGCTGTCGCGCGTCGGATAGAGCCGGCTCGACAGCGCATAGAAGCGCCGCGCCTGGCGGAAGTCGTTGCGTTCGTACCAGCCGCCGACCGTCAGCTCGTTGAAGCCGAGGTCGCCCGTCACCGACCCGAACACACCCTTTCGCTTGATGTCGTATTCGGTGGTGCGGATCGAGATCGGCACGCCGGTGGGCGCGGAAAAGACATAGGGGGTGTACCAGACGCCCTGACCGCGATTGTTATGGTAATAGCCGGTCAGCGTGTAGCGGAGCGGCGTGTCACCGGTGCTGCGGATCCCGACCGAGGCGAGATAATCGACGCGAAGGCCCGCGGCATCGTAATAGGCATCGTCGATGGTCGCGAACGGCGCGGGATAGGTCGTCCCCGCCGCCGGATTGAACCGCGGCTGGCCGGTGTCGCCACGATTGGCAGCGATGTCGGCAAGACGGATGGCGAGGGGATAGTCGCCCGAGATATTGTCCCAGTCATAGCCCAGCCGCCCGATCATCTCGAGCGACAGGTCCTGATAGTCGTTCTCGCGCCGGTCGGAGAAGTTGAAGGTGCCGAACAGCTCGGCATTGGGCGCGATGGGCGCGACCGCCTTGAAATTGGCCTGGTGCTGGCGCTGCGACCCCACGCCCTTCCACTTGTCCATGTCGAGATAGCCGTAGGAGAAGTACGCGCGCGGGCCGTTGTCGCCGAGCGATCCGGTGTCGAACCGGAAGAAGCCGCGGACGGTGTTCTCGCTGCCATAGGTGCCGTTGGCGGTGACGAGCGGCGTGTCGCTGGGATCGCGCGAGAAGAACTCGATCGTGCCGCCCAGATTGTTGGTCGCCTGCGTCCCGATCGCACCCGCGCCCTGCGACACCTGCGTCAGGCCGATATTCTCGGACGAGATCGCACGGCTGACGTGCAGCCCGTTGGTGTTGCCATAGCTGCCGTCGCCCAGTGGAATGCCGTCGAGCGTGAAGCCGATCTGGTTCTGGTTGAACCCGCGGATCGACACGCGCTGCGACCATTCGTACGCGCCGAACGGGTCGGCCGCCTGGAAATTGACGCTCGGCAGCTTCTCGATCGCCTTGAGCGGGCTGGTGCCCGGCGTCAGCAACGCGAAGTCGCGTTCCGAGAGCTGCTGGACCTGCCGCGTCTCGCCCTTGCCGATGATGATGATATCGTCCGCGGGGTCGGTGCCGGTCGGATCGGTGCCGGTCGGATCCTCGACCGCGGGCGTCGCCGCCGGAATGCGATCGTCGGCATGGGCGACAACGGGCAGTGCGAATATGGTGCCGGCGAGCAAGGCTGCGCAACGCTTCATGATGGTTTCCCCCGCACCCGCCGCTACGATGGCGGTCGGGTTCGACGGGCGGCGCTAGCGCCTGTGCATGTCACGGCGGTGCCGAAGCGATGACGCGCGCGTGACCGAACGAAGATCGAAGTGTGACATGGCTTGTGTTGCCCAAACGCAACACTATCTCGATGCCATCATCCGACAGGGGACCATATGAACCTCGAGAAATTCACCGACCGCGCCAAGGGCTTCCTGCAATCGGCGCAGACCGTGGCGATCCGCAACAGCCACCAGCGGATCAGCCCGGAGCATCTGTTGAAGGCGCTGCTCGAGGACGAGCAGGGCATGGCCTCGGGCCTGATCGGCGCGGCGGGCGGCGATGCGCGGCGTGCCCTGGCCGAAACCGACGCGGCGCTCGCCAAGGTGCCGAGCGTCAGCGGGTCGGGCGCGCAGTCGACCCCCGGCCTCGACAACGACGCCGTGCGCGTCCTCGACCAGGCCGAGCAGGTGGCGCAAAAGGCGGGCGACAGCTTCGTGACCGTCGAGCGGCTGCTGCTGGCGCTGGTGCTGGCGCAGAACACCGCGGCGGGTCGCGCGCTGGCGGCGGCGGGGGTGAAGGCCGAGGCGCTGAACGCCGCGATCAACCAGCTTCGCGGCGGGCGCACTGCCGATACTGCGGGGGCCGAGGACCGCTACGACGCGCTCAAGAAGTTCGCGCGCGACCTGACCCAGGCGGCGAAGGACGGCAGGCTCGACCCCGTGATCGGCCGCGACGAGGAAATCCGCCGGACGATTCAGATCCTCGCGCGCCGCACCAAGAACAACCCCGTCCTCATCGGCGAACCCGGTGTCGGCAAAACCGCGATCGCCGAGGGGCTGGCGCTGCGCATCGCGAACGGCGACGTGCCCGATACGCTCAAGGACCGGACGCTCATGTCGCTCGACATGGGGTCGCTGATCGCCGGCGCGAAATATCGCGGCGAGTTCGAGGAGCGGCTGAAGGGCGTACTGGACGAAGTGAAGGCGGGCGAGGGCGACATCATCCTTTTCATCGACGAGATGCACACGCTGATCGGCGCGGGCAAGTCGGAGGGGGCGATGGACGCGGGCAACCTGCTGAAGCCCGCGCTGGCCCGCGGCGAATTGCATTGCATCGGCGCGACGACGCTCGACGAGTATCGCAAGTATGTCGAGAAGGACCCCGCGCTGCAGCGGCGGTTCCAGCCCGTTTTCGTCGGCGAGCCGACGGTCGAGGACACGATCTCGATCCTGCGCGGCCTGAAGGAAAAGTACGAGCTGCATCACGGCGTCCGGATCACCGACGGCGCGATCGTCGCCGCCTCGACGCTGTCTAACCGTTACATCACCGACCGCTTCCTGCCCGACAAGGCGATCGACCTGATGGACGAGGCCGCCAGCCGACTGCGGATGGAGGTGGAGTCGAAGCCCGAGGAGATCGAAAACCTCGACCGCCGCATCATCCAGCTCAAGATCGAGGCGGAGGCGCTGCGCAAGGAAAGCGACGCGGGTTCGCGCGACCGGCTGGAGCGGCTGAATGCGGAACTGGACGACCTGGAGGCGCAGTCGGCCGAGCTGACCGAGCGGTGGCAGGCCGAGAAGGTAAAGCTCCAGTCGGCGACCTCGCTCAAAGGCGAACTCGATGCCGCGCGCACCGCGCTCGAGCAGGCGCAGCGCGAGGGCGACCTCGCGAAGATGGCCGAGCTTTCCTACGGCACCATCCCCGCGCTGGAGAAGCGGATGACGGAGGCCGAGCAGGCGTCCGAAAGCGCGATGCTGCGCGAGGAAGTCACCGCCGACGACATCGCCGCGGTGGTCGGCCGCTGGACCGGTATCCCGGTCGAGCGGATGCTGACCGGCGAGCGCGAGAAGCTCCTCCAGATGGAGGCGCAGCTCGGCCGCCGCGTGATCGGCCAGGCGGATGCCGTGCGCGCGGTCGCGACCGCGGTGCGCCGTTCGCGCGCCGGTTTGCAGGACCCCAACCGGCCGCTCGGCTCCTTCCTGTTCCTCGGGCCCACGGGCGTCGGCAAGACCGAGCTGACAAAGGCGCTGGCCGAGTTCCTGTTCGACGATCCCAACGCGATGGTCCGCATCGACATGAGCGAGTTCATGGAGAAGCACGCCGTCGCCCGCCTGATCGGCGCGCCGCCGGGCTATGTCGGGTACGAGGAGGGCGGCGTCCTGACCGAAGCCGTCCGCCGCCGCCCCTATCAGGTGGTGCTGTTCGACGAGGTGGAGAAGGCGCATGGCGACGTGTTCAACGTGCTGCTCCAGTTGCTCGACGACGGGCGGCTGACCGACGGGCAGGGGCGCACGGTCGACTTCTCGAACACGATCGTCATCCTGACCTCGAACCTCGGCAGCCAGTATCTGACCGCGCTCGGGGACGGCGAAAGCGTCGAGAGCGTCGAGCCGCAGGTGATGGAGGTGGTGCGCGGCCACTTCCGGCCGGAGTTCCTCAACCGGCTGGACGAGATCATTCTGTTCCACCGGCTGGCGGCCGAGCACATGGCACCGATCGTCGATATCCAGGTGGCGCGCGTGGGCAAGCTGCTGGCCGATCGAAAGATCGCGATCGAGCTTACCGATGCGGCGCGGGCGTGGCTGGGCCGGGTCGGCTATGATCCGGTGTACGGCGCGCGGCCGCTGAAGCGCGCGGTTCAGCGCTACCTGCAGGATCCGCTGGCCGACCTCATCCTGCGCGGCGACGTGCAGGGCGGGCAGACGGTCCATGTCGACGAGGGCGACGGCGCGCTCAACCTGACGGCGCGTTGACCGGCGGGCGGGCACCGCGTCGTGCCCGCCCGTTTTTCGTCCGATCCGAACGACTTGCTCGTCAATCACCCAAAGGTGTTACCGTCCCGCCACAGTCCGGCAATATATTGCAATGAAGTTTCAATCATAACTTTACAGCCGCCCCCGCTGACGTTCTGTTGATGCCTGGTCGCGGTGAGGCTTCCTTGCCCGAGCGAACCGGGATCACGCCCGGACAGAAAAAGAGGGAACGGAAATGGCAAAGCAATTTTCGATCGGGCGCAGCCTGCGCCCGGGGATGGCCCTGCGCGCGCTCGCGCTGGTCGGCACTTCGGGTCTGGCGATGACGCTCGCGGCCCCCGCGATGGCCCAGGATTTCACCACCGGCGCGCTCGTCGGCCGCGTGCTCGACGCAGCGGGGCAGCCCGCTGGCGGCGGCACGGTCACCGTGCGTTCGGTCGCGCAGGGTTTCCAGCGCACCGTGACGATCGCCGCCAACGGCACCTTCCGCGTCCAGGCGTTGCCGGGCGGCGAGTATGACGTGACCGTCACCCCCGCCAACGGTGAGGCGATCAGCAACCAGCGGGTCACGATCTCGCCCGGCGGCAACAGCACCTACACGTTCCGTCCGGCGGAAGCTGATGCCGCGGCGACGGGTGCCACCGGCGGCGAGGGCGAGGAAATCGTCGTCACTGGCTCGGTCGAGCGCGTGAACGACTTCGGCAGCAACACCGGCGGTCTCGCCGTCAGCAACGTGTCGCAGCTTTTGAACACGACGCCGATCGCGCGCAACGCGACCGCGATCCAGCTGCTCGCGCCGGGCACCACCGCAGGCGATACGACGTTCGGCAATCTGGCCTCCTTCTCGGGCGCGACCGTCGCCGAGAACCAGTATTACGTGAACGGCCTCAACATCACGAACTTCCGCAACTTCATCGGCAGCAACAACCCGCCGATCGAGTTCTACGACTCGATCGACGTCAAGACGTTCGGCCTGCCCGCCGAGTACGGCCGGGCGCTGGGCGGTTTCACGACCGTCACCACCAAGTCGGGTTCGAACCAGTTCAAGGCGGGCGCGATCGTCGCCTATTCGCCGGATGCGCTGAGCGATGATTCGCCGAACACCTATGCCGCGCTGAACAGCCGCGACTATCGCGAGGATCTTGAGGCGAACTTCTACCTGAGCGGACCGATCATCAAGGATCGCCTGTTCTTCTACGCGCTCTACAATCCGAATTACGAGAAGACGAGCGACATCAGCCTGCTGTCGAACCAGCAGACGACGCGGACGAGCAATTCGCCGTTCTTCGGTGCCAAGATCGATGCGATCATCACCGACGGTCACCGCCTCGAGGGTACGTATTTCCGCAACAAGCGGACCGACCGCTACACCTACAACACCTATAACCCCACCAACGACACGCTCGGTGCCTATGTCGGCACGGAGATCGACAAGGCGGGCGGCGACAATTTCGTCGGCACGTACACCGGCCAGTTCACGAACTGGCTGACCCTGTCGGCGTCCTATGGCGAGATGCACGACGATATCTCGGTCACGCCGAGCCCGAACGTCTCGCTCGTCCAGTCGACGCTGACCGGCACGACGACCACGGTTCGCGGCTTCCTCGACAACACCGAGAACTCGAGCGACACGCGCAAATTCTACCGCGCCGATGCCGACGTCTATGTAAACCTTCTCGGTTCTCACCACTTCCGCTTCGGCTATGAGCGCGAAGACCTGACCTCGACCGAGGATACGCTGCGCGCCGGCGGCTATAACTATGTGCTGACGCCGACCTATATCGAGCGGACGCTTTATCAGAACGCCGGTACCTGGAAGGGTCGCAACGAAGCCTTCTACATCCAGGACAACTGGACGCTGCTCGACGATCGCCTGACGCTCCAGCTCGGCCTGCGCAACGATCGCTTCAGCAACAAGGCGCTCGACGGCAACACCTACTTCAAGTCGGGCGACCAGTGGGGGCCGCGCGTCGGCGCATCGTTCGACGTGTTCGGCGACAAGCGTACGGCGGTGTTCGGTTCGTGGAACCGCTACTTCATGCCGGTCGCGACCAACACCAGCATCCGTCTGGGCGGTGCCGAGCTCTTCTACAGCCAGCAGTTCAATTATCCGGCGGGTGCGGCTCCGGGCATCGGCGGGCTGACCTTCGACGCGAACGGCAACATCACCAACCTGGGCGCGAACCAGGGCGGCAATCCGTGCCCAGATGCCGGCCCCGATGCAGGCGCGGCTTGCTCGGTCATCACCAGCGACGGTGTGCAGGGTCCGATCGACACGCTGGTTTCGACCACGCTGGCGCCCAGCTATGCCGACGAATGGAACATCGGCGTGTCGCACCGCATCGGCGACTGGACGTTCCGCCTGAACTATCTCAACCGTCGCCTGGGCCGTACGCTCGACGACGTCGCGATCGATCAGGCGGTGCTCGCCTATTGCGATCGCGAGGGGATCCAGGGCTGTGCGGACGTGTTCACGGGCTTCCACCAGTATGTGCTGGCGAACCCGGGTTCGGACATCACCGTGCGGCTTGACGGCGACTGCGCCGCCGATCCGCGGCAGTGCGAAGTCGCCAGCCTCTCCGCCGGCGACCTCGGCTTCCCCAAGGCCGTCCGCAATTACGACAGCGTCCAGTTCGACTTCCAGAAGGCCTATCGCGACAACTGGTTCGTCGGCGGCTCGTACGTCTATCAGCGCGTGCGCGGTAACTACGAAGGCGCGGTCAAGTCGGACAACGGCCAGACCGATGCGGGCCTGACGCAGGACTTCGATCAGCCTGGCCTGCTGGACGGCGCAAGCGGCCGTCTTGCCAACGGGCGTGAGCATCAGTTCAAGCTGTACGGCTCGTACGGGCTGACCGACAACCTGCGCGTCGGTTTCAACGCGCTGTTCGAATCGCCGCGCTACTTCTCGTGCCTCGGCTATTATTACGACCGGACCGATCCGGCCGCAGCCTATCGCGTGGCGAGCTATTACTGCGCCCAGCCGCGGTTCAACGATCGTCCTGCGTTCAGCGACCCTGTCACGGGCCGCACCACCTACCTCGTCGAGCGCGGTACGGCGTTTAAGAGCGACTGGCGCAAGCAGATCGACCTGAACGTCCAGTACGACATCGCCGAACTGCCGGGCAGCTTCTTCAGCGTCGACGTGTTCAACGTGTTCAACTGGAAGTCGAAGCTCGACTTCAACGAGAATGGCGAGAACAACGGGCGTACGCTGAACAACAGCTATGGTCTCGTCACCGGCTATCAGGCGCCGCGTTCGGTGCGTCTGACCTTCGGTGTTCGTCTGGGCGAAAACAAGCGCTGACGGCTTGAACCCGCTGCAGCCTTGCGCTGGCCGCGGCGGGGAAGGGACGGCGGTGCTGCCCTGAACGGCATCGCGGACCCGTCAAGACGGGGGGCAAAGGAAACGGGGATGCTTCGGCATCCCCGTTTTCGTTTGTGCGGCACGCGGATAGGTAAGGGCGATGGCATCGTTGGACATTCTGAAAGCCGCGCTCGCGCGCGGCGATCGCGCCGGCGCCAATCGCGCGATCGCCGGGCTGCTCGCGGCCGATGCGCCGATCGGCCAGGCTTGGCGGTCGCTCGCGACGCTGGCGATGCATCATGGCGAAATCGACCTCGCGCTGGCGGCGATCGAGCGGTTCGTGGCGGCGAGCGGGGGCGCGGTCGCTGCCCGCCGCGAACAGGCGGTGCTGTTGGCGCGGGCGGGGCGGCTGGAGGCCGCGGCGCGGGTGCTGGCGCCGCTGGGCGACGATCCGGCGACGGCGTTCGCGCGCGCGACGCTGGCGCTCGATAGCGGCGATGTCGCCGCGGCAGGCGCGCAGCTTCGGGATCTGGTATCGCGTGAGCCGCTGGCGGGTGCGGCGTGGCTGGCGCTCGAGGCGGCGGGAGGCATCGACACGGCCCTTGGCGACCGATTGCTCGGCCTCGTTGCGGATGGCTTTAGGGCGCCGCCGATGGCGCGCATCGCGGCGCTCAACGCATCGGGCGGCGTGCTTCACCGGCGCGGTGATCACGACGCCGCCTTCGCCGCGTTCTCAAGCGCCGCGGCCGAGCATCGCCGGATCGCACCCCATGATCGCGCCGCCGATACCGCGAGCGCGGCGGCGGCGCTCAACGGCTTCGCCGCGCCCGCCGCCGGCACGCGGGCGGGCCGGGCGATCTTCGTCACCGGCCTGCCGCGGTCGGGCACGACGCTGATCGAGCAGATCCTGACCGCGCATTCGGCGGTCGCGGGCGGCGGGGAGCTCAACCTGTTGCGACTGGTGGCGCAGGATGCCGGCGGCGCCGATGCGGCGGCCGCGGCGCGTGGCGACCGGGCCGCGCTCGCCGGCCTCTACGACCACCTGCTGACCCAGCGCTTCGGCCCGGCCGGGCGGATCGTCGACAAGAGCCTGAACGTGTCGCGGATGCTGGGGCTGGTCGATGCGGTGCTGCCCGACAGTCCGGTCGTCTGGGTGCGGCGCGACCCGCTCGACTGCGCGTGGTCCTGCTTTCGCACGCATTTCGACAAGGGCGCGCACTGGAGCCTCGACCTCGGCGATATCGCGCATCACATGACGCTCGAGGATACGCTGCACGCGCGCTGGGCGGCGGCGCTCGGCGACAAGCTGCTGACGGTGGACTATGCCGCGCTGGTCACCGATCCGGCGGCGCAGATCGCCCGGTTGCTCGCGCATTGCGGGCTGGCGGAGGAGTCCGGCCCCTATGCCCCGCACGCCAACCGCCGCGCGGTGACGACCGCCAGCACGTTGCAGGTGCGCCAGCCGATCGGCCGCTTCGGCCTTGGCGTGGCGGCGCCCTATCGCCGCCACCTCGACCCGTTCGTGGACGCGTATCGCGCCTGAACGTCAGGGCAGGATCAGGCCCGCCAGCGCCGCAGACATGAGGTTGGCGAGGCTGCCGGCGAGCAGCGCACGGACGCCCAGCCGCGCGATCATCGGCCGCTGGTTGGGCGCCAGGCTGCCGGTCGCGGCCATCTGGATCGCGATCGAGCTGAAATTGGCGAAGCCGCAGAGCGCAAAGGTGATGATCGCATGGGTGCGCACGCTCAGCACGTCGTTCATCTTGCCCAGCTCGATGAAGGCGACGAACTCGTTGAGCACGAGCTTGGTCCCGAACAGCCCGCCGGCGCGCCCCGCCTCGTCCCAGGGGATGTTAAGGAGGAACATCACCGGCTGAAAGACGCTGCCGATCAGCATCTGGAAGCTCAGCTCCGGATGCCCGAACCAGCCGCCGACGACACCGAGCAGGCCGTTGGCCATCGCCACCAGCGCGACGAAGGCGAGCACCATTGCGCCGACCGCGACGGCGATCTTGACGCCGGTCTGTGCGCCCATGGCGGCGGCCATGATGATGTTGGCGGCGCGCTCGTCCTCCGGATCGGGTTCGGCGACGGCGAGGACGGCGGCTTCCTCCACGCCTTCGGCCTGGAGCACGGGCTCGGGCGCGACGTCGGGCATGATGATCTTGGCCATCAGGATGCCGCCGGGGGCGGCCATGAAGCTGGCGGCGAGCAGATAGGGGAGCGACTGCGGCCCGAGGAACGAGGCATAGGCGGCGAGGATCGTGCCCGCGACGCCCGCCATGCCGACGGACATGACCGCGAAGAGCTGGCTGGGGGTGAGGCTGGCGAGATAGGGGCGGATGACCAGCGGCGATTCGGACTGGCCGACGAAGATGTTCGCCGCCGAGCACAGCGACTCGACCTTGCTGATGCCGATCACTTTCTCAATCGCGCCGCCGACCCAGCGGATCACGAACTGCATGATCCTGAGGTGGTAGAGCACCGAGACGAGGCTGGCGAAGAAGATGATGACCGGCAGCGCCGAGATGGCGAAGCTCTGGCCGCCCATGGTCGGGCTGGCGAGCGGGCCGAAGATGAAGTCTGTGCCCGCCTTGGCATAGCCGAGCAGCGCGGTGACACCGGTCGCCATCGTCCGGATCGCCGCCTGGCCCGCGGGCACGTAGAGGACGAGGAAGGCGATCCCCGCCTGCAGCGCGAACGCCGCGCCGACGACGCGCAGCCGAATGGCGCGGCGATTGGTCGACAGCGCGACCGCGAGGCCGAGGATGACGGCGATACCGGCCAGGCCGATCAGGAAACGGGTAATCAAGATGACGGGCTTTCCATGGCAGGCCGATCGCGGCCCGGACGCATGACCGTGCGAGGTGGCACAGCATCGCCTGCGTTTCCAGAGGATATGTGGCGGCGGGCGCAAGGACTTTCCCCCGCCGCGCCCATCCGCTAACCGCCGCCGATGGACTCAGCCCCGCCCGCGCCGATCTCTCGCTCGCTCTTCGCGCTCGCCATCTTTTATGGCGGCATGGTCTGCATCGCCGGCGTGCTCGGCAACAAGCAGGTGGCGCTCGGGCCGCTCGCCGTGGAGGCGGGGATCTTTGCCTTCCTGCTGCTGGTCGTCGTGTCGTCGTCCGTCGCCGAACTGCACGGGCGCGCGGTCGCCAACCGGCTGGTGCTGATCGGCTTCGTGCCGCTGCTCGTGTCGATGGCGCTGTCGTGGATCGTCGTGCAGCTCCCCTCGGCCCCCAGCATGGAGCCCGCGCGGATCGAGGCGTTCACACTGATGATGAGCAGCACGTGGCGCATCTGGGCGGGCGGCATCGCCGCCTATGGCCTGTCGCAGATCCTGAACGTCACGATCTTCGACGCGCTGAAGCGACAGGGCGGCAAGCTCCTGTGGCTACGCGCGGGGATTTCGAGCGTGCTGAGCCAGGTGCTCGACACCTTCATCTTCGTCACCGTGGCCTTTTACGGCGTGTTCCCGATCGGCCAGCTCATTGTCGGACAGATGATCGCCAAGGTGACGCTGTCGATCGTGCTCGTCCCTGCGCTCATCTACGTCTTCGTGGGACTCGGCCGAAAGCTCGACCGCACGGAGGCGCTGGCATGACCGACTATCGCCCGCCCGCCGCGCTGCTCGCCAAGGCGGAGACGCTGACCGAGGCGCTGCCGTACCTCCAGCGCTATGCCGGCAAGACGTTCGTCATTAAATATGGCGGCCATGCGATGGGCGACGCCGAACTCGCGCGCGACTTCGCCGAGGACGTGGTCTTGCTGAAGGCGGTGGGCATCAACCCCGTCGTCGTCCATGGCGGCGGGCCGCAGATCGGTGCGATGCTGAAGCGGCTCGGCGTCGAGTCGCAGTTCGTCGGCGGGCTGCGCGTCACCGACGCGGCAACTGCCGAGGTCGCGGAAATGGTCCTCGCCGGCAAGATCAACAAGGAAATCGTCGCCTGGATCGACGCCGCCGGCGGCCGCGCGATCGGCATTTCGGGCAAGGACGCGCGCCTCGTCGTCGCGGAGAAGGTGCAGCGGACCGAACCCGACCGCAATTCGGGGATCGAGCGGCACGTGGATCTCGGCTTCGTCGGCGATCCGGTGGCGGTCGATCCGTCGATCCTGACGATGCTGGCCAGCCAGAACGTCATCCCCGTCGTGGCGCCGGTCGCGCTGGGGGTGGACGGCCACACCTACAACATCAACGCCGACACGATGGCCGGCGCGATCGCGGGTGCCCTCGGCGCGGCGCGGTTCTTCCTGCTGACCGACGTGGCGGGCGTGCTCGACAAGTCGGGCGAGCTCCAGAGCGACCTCGATCCCGCTCGCATCGCCGAACTGACGGCGGACGGCACGATCTCCGGCGGGATGATCCCCAAGGTCGAGACCTGCGTCGCCGCGGTCGAGGCGGGGGTGGACGCCGCCGTCATCCTCGACGGCCGGGTGCCGCATGCGATGCTGCTGGAGATTTTCACCCGGCAGGGCGTGGGGACGCTGGTGCGGCGTTAAGGTCCTGCTGGTCGGTCAATCGGCCCTTATGGAACCACGATCACAGGCTTCGGATTGGCGATCCCAGGACCCGCCGCCGTCGAGGCACCGATCTTGCGCGACTACCCTGGGTAGCATCGAGCCGATCCAGAAGCCGACGAGTAGCGCGGAGAGGGTGACGAAGGCGACTGCGCGTCTGCTCACAGCCGAAACGATCCCTCGATCACCGTCACGCACTGCCCGCGCAGGATCACGCGGTCACCGGCCAGCTCGCAATCGACATGGCCGCCGCGTGCGCTCGCCTGGAACGCGGTGAAGCGGGGGCGGCCTAGCCGCGACGCCCAATACGGGGTGAGGACGCTGTGCGCGGAG
>CAJYLT010000005.1 GCA_913775795.1 uncultured Sphingomonas sp.
GCGCCGATGCCCAGCGCATTGACCTTGTCGAAGATCTCGATGCGCAGCGCCTCGATATCGTTCTTCGGCCCGCGCGCCTTCAGCGGCCCCATGTCGATCGGCTCCATCAGCGCCTGCTTGGCGAGCAATACGCAATGTTCGGCGGTGCCTCCGATGCCGATGCCCAGCATCCCCGGCGGGCACCAGCCCGCGCCCATCTGCGGCAACATCTCGACCACCCAGTCGACGATCGAGTCGCTGGGGTTCATCATCTTGAACTTCGACTTGTTCTCGCTGCCGCCGCCCTTGGCCGCCACGTCGATCGACACCTTGCTGCCCGGCACCATCGTCACGTGCAGGACGCTCGGCGTGTTGTCCCTGGTATTGCGCCGGGTGAACGCCGGGTCGGTCAGCACCGACGCGCGCAGCTTGTTCTCCGGGTGCAGGTACGCACGGCGCACCCCCTCGTCGACGACTTCCTGAAGCGAGCGCGAGGTGTCGTCGAGGACGCAGTCCATGCCCCATTCGACGAACACGTTGACGATGCCCGTATCCTGGCAGATCGGCCGATGCCCCTCCGCGCACATGCGGCTGTTGGTCAGGATCTGCGCGATCGCGTCCTTCGCCGCCGGGCCTTGCTCGGCCTCATAGGCATCGCCCAGCGCGCGGATGTAATCCATCGGGTGGAAGTAGCTGATGAACTGAAGCGCGTCGGCGACGCTGTCGATCAGGTCTGCGGTGCGGATGGTCACGGTCATGCACGGTCCTATGCCGCGCACAGGCGGCGGCGGCAACGATTCCGAAACCGTTGCCACGCCATGATCCGCGATCGACGGGGGAGTGGCGTGGTCATCGGGTCGTTCGGCAAGTTTCGCGATCGCCTTCGCACGGGCGAGGGATCGTCCTCGGCTGTCCCGCCGACGCAGGGACAGGTCGCGTTGCGCCTGCTGCGCGAGGCGGAGGAGCACAGCGCCGGCTGGTTCTGGGAAACCGACCGCAACGGCCAGATCAGCTATCTGTCCGAAAAGGTCGCCCAGTTGCTCGGCGGGATCGAAGCGGGGGCGACGTTCACCGAGCTTTTCCGACTGTCGGGCGATGCGAGCGACACCGAACGTACCCTGGCCTTTCACTTTTCGTCGCGCACGTCGTTTTCGGACTATTCGCTGGAAACCGGCAGCGGCGAGGCGATGCGCCACTGGACGGTATCGGGCCGCCCGCGCTTCGACGAGTTCGGCCAGTTTCAGGGCTTTACCGGCACCGGCAGCGACCTGACCGAAAAACGGCGGGCCGAGGCGGAGATCACGCGGCTCGCGCTGTTCGACGGGCTGACCGGTCTTGCCAACCGGCAGCGGATGAAGCTGTCGCTCGACCAGACGCTGGTCAATTCGCGGCGCGGGTGGCGCAGCGTCGCGCTGCTGCTCCTCGACCTCGACCGGTTCAAGGCGGTCAACGATACGCTCGGCCACCCCGTCGGCGACGCGCTGCTCAAGCAGGTCGCGCAGCGGCTTCAGCGCTGCACCGCCGACCATGGCCTGGTCGGGCGACTGGGCGGCGACGAGTTCCAGATCATCCTGCCCGAGGCGCCCAATCAGGAAGCGCTGTCCGAACTGTCGCGCACGATCATCACGACGCTGTCGCAACCCTACTACCTTGCCGGGTCGAACATCACGATCGGCTGTTCGATCGGCGTCGCGGTCGCGCCCGAGAACGGGAGCGATTCGGAAACGCTGATCCGCAGCGCCGACCTCGCGCTCTATGCCGCCAAGGCCGATGGGCGCGGCACGCACCGCTTCTATCACGAGGACATGCTGGAGGGTGCGCGCCACCGGAAGGCGCTGGAGGACGATCTGCGCGGCGCACTCGCCCGCGGCGAGTTCCACGTGGTCTATCAGCCGGTCGTCGCCACCCGCGATGCCAGCGTCGTCGGGTTCGAGGCACTGGTTCGCTGGGAGCATCCGATTCGCGGTGCCGTCTCCCCCGGCGAGTTCATCCCAATCGCCGAGGAGAGCGGCCTGATTGAATCAATCGGCGAATGGGTGATGCGCACCGCCGCGGCCGATGCCGCGAGCTGGCCCGGCGACGTGCGCGTGGCGGTCAACGTCAGCCCGATCCAGTTCGCCAACAGCCAGTTGCCGACGATCGTCGCCTCCGCGCTCGCCAATAGCGGCCTGCCCGCGCACCGGCTGGAGCTCGAGATCACCGAGGGGGTGTTCCTCAACGAAAGTGCGTCGTCGGACGCGATGTTCTCGTCGCTGAAGCGGCTGGGCGTCCGGCTGGCGCTCGACGATTTCGGGACGGGCTATTCGTCGCTCGGCTATCTGCGCAAGGCGCCGTTCGACAAGATCAAGATCGACCAGAGCTTCGTGCGCGGCGCCGCCGTCACCGGCAACCGCAATGCCGCGATCATCCAGGCGATCGTCACGCTGGCCACGACACTGGGCATGGAGACCACCGCCGAGGGTGTCGAGATCCAGGACGAGATCAGCCTGATCGCCGGCCTGGGGTGCAGCCATATCCAGGGCTATGTCTATGGCAGGCCGATGCCCGCCGAGGCTGCCGCGGAAATGGCGGCGGAGGGCAAGGCATCGCCATCGGGCGTTCGCGTCAGCCGCGCGCCGCGCCTGCGCACGCTGCGCTGGGCGCGGATGCTGGTCGGCGGCCAATCGGGCGAGGTGCGAATCCGCAATGTCTCGGCGTCTGGCGCGATGATCGACGGGATCGAGTTTCCCGCCGCGATGGTGGGATCGACGGTGCAGCTCGAATTGATCGAAGGCGACCTCATCACCGCCGAGCTGCGGTGGGCACATGGCGAGCAGGCCGGCCTTCAGTTCGACCAGCCCTTCAACCTCGAACGCCTGCAACAACCGGCCGCCCGCGCACGCCGCGCGGGCTGATCGGCCTTGCCGGTTCAGGCGTCCTGCTGCCAGCTGATCTCGCCCGCCTGATCGGCGTCGCGATTGGCACCCGGCGCAGAGGTCGACGGCGGATCAGACGCATCCATCGAATCCTCCGACCCGATGTCGACCGCCTCGTCCTGCTTCGGATCGCCGCTGCTGCCGGTCGCCGGCTGATCGCCGTCACCCTTGGGGTCGGGCGGCGCCACCGAAAGGCTGTCGATCGCTTCGTCGCTGATGCCGTTATGTTCGGGGTCGGCCATGTCCACTCTCCTTCGAAAGATCAACGAGCGCCCCGCGCCGCCTGTTCCGCGCAAGCAAAAGGGCCCGGCGGTTTCCCGCCGAGCCCCTCGCTTGGGTCAGGTCTGATGGATCAGTCGCGGCTGCCCATGAACGACAGCAGAAACTGGAACATGTTCACGAAGTCGAGATAGAGCGACAGCGCACCCATGATGACGACCTTGCCCATCATGTCGGTGCCCGCGACCCAGTCGTACATGCTCTTGATACGCTGCGTGTCGTAAGCCGTCAGACCAGCGAACAGCAGCACACCGATCGCGCTGATGACCAGGCTCATCACCGGCGACTGGAACCACAGGTTCGCCAGCGAGGCGACGATCAGGCCGACCAGCCCCATGATGAGGAAGGTGCCGAGGCCCGACAGATTGCGCTTCGTCGTGTAGCCGTAGAGGCTGAGCGACAGGAACGCGACCGTCGTCGCGAAGAAGGTGATCGCGATCGACGCGCCGGTATAGACGAAGAAGATCGACGACATCGACAGGCCCATGACCGCCGCGAACGCGAAGAACAGCGCCTTCAGCGTGCCGGTCGACAGCTTGTTCATGCCGAAGCTCATGACCATCACGAAACCGAGCGGCGCGAGCGCGATGACCCAGCGCAGCGGCGTGCCGAGCACCGCCGCCGCCATGCCCGAATTGGCGAACAACAGCGCGACGATACCCGTCAGCAGCACGCCCGAGGCCATGTAGTTGTAGACCGAAAGCATATAGGACCGCAGCCCCGCGTCGTACGCAGCGTCGCGCGACCCCGCGCGCGCGGCGTAGGGGGCGGACGAAGCGGTCCGGGGATCCGACCAGTTTGCCATCTTGAACTCCTTTGCCCGGCTGATGCCGGATGTGACGAATATCGTGGGGCGGCCGTTCCCTTTCAAGCAAAACCGGTGCCGTATCGAGTGCCAGACATGTTTCGTTACACTCTTTTGCAAGCGGTTGCGGATGCGGGCCGGCGCGCGCACGTTGAACCGCATGCACCGCCTGTTCGTCGGCCTCCGCCCGCCCCCCGCCATCCGCGAACTGCTGTTCGATACGATGGGCGGCGTCCCCGGCGCGCGCTGGCAATCCGACGAGCAATTGCACCTGACATTACGCTTCATCGGCGAGGTCGACCGGCGAACTGCCGAGGACGCGGCGCATGTGCTTTCGACGGTCCGCGCCGCCCCGATCGAACTGCACATCGAGGGCGTCGGCCAGTTCGATACGCGGGGCCGTGCCAACGCACTCTGGGCGGGCGTGCGCCCGCGCGAGGCGGTGACCGCGCTCCACAAGAAGGTCGATCAGGCGCTGGTCCGCGCAGGGCTGGAGCCCGAGCGACGCGCCTATCTGCCGCACATCACGCTGGCGCGGATGGGCGGCGGCGCCGGCCCGACCGACCGCTGGCTCGCCGATCACGCGGGGCTGACGAGCGAGCCGTTCACCCTCGGCCATTTCATGCTGTTCGAGAGCCATCTCGGCCAGGGCGGCGCGAGTTACGAGGCGGTCGAGCGCTATCCGCTCGGCGACTAGCCCGCCTTGTCGACCAGCAGCTTGTCAATCTTGCGCCCGTCCATGTCGACGATCTCGAACCGCCAGCCCTGCTCTGTAAAATGCTCGCCCTCGGTCGGCAGATGCTTGAGCACCGCAAGCGCGAGGCCAGCGACCGTCGCATAGTCTCGATCCTCGGGCAGTTCGATGCCGATCCATTCGGCGAGCGCGTCCGCGGGCATCTGGCCCGAGACGAGCAGCGAGCCGTCCTCACGCGTCACCACCCGCTCGTCGGTCGTGTCGTCGCGCCCGCGCGCGTCACCGGCGATCGCGGCGAGCAGGTTGGCGGGCGTCACGATCCCCTCGAAATGCCCGTATTCGTCGTGGACAAAGCCCATCGGCACCTCGGCCCCGCGAAGGAGCGCGAGCGCGTCCATCGCATCGACCTGATCGGGCAGTACCGGCGCCTGCTTGGCAAGCGCGCGCAGGTCGATGGCGCGGCCCTCGATCAGCGCCGCGACGACGTCTCGCGCCTGGACGACGCCGACCACCGCGTCGATCGACCCCTCCGCCACCGGCAGCCGGGTGTGCGCGGTATGCAGCAGCGTCTCGCGCACCGCCGCCTCGGGCAGCGACAGGTCGAGCCAGTCGACCTCGGTCCGCGGGGTCATGATCTCTCGCACCGGGCGGTCGGCGAGGCGCACGACGCCGGAGATGATCGACCGCTCATGCTCCTCGATCACGCCCGACTTCGCCGCTTCGGTGGCGATCAGGTGGAGCTCCTCGGCGGTCACGCGATTCTCGGCCTCACGGCTGAGGCCCAGCAGCTTGAAGACGAGGCCCGTGGTCGAATCGAGCAGCCACACGAACGGCGCGCAGACCGTCGCCAGCAGCCGCATCGGGATCGCGATCCAAGACGAGATCACCTCGGGCGAGCGGAGCGCGAACTGCTTGGGCACCAGCTCGCCGACGATCAGCGAGAGGAAGGTGGTGATGAAGATGACCAGCGCGAAGCCCGCGGTATCGGCGATGTCGGCGGGCACGCCGATCAATTGCAGCCGCGCGGCGGTCGGCGCGCCCAGGCTGGCGCCGGAATAGGCGCCCGTCAGGATGCCGATCAGCGTGATGCCGATCTGCACGGTCGACAGGAACTTGCCCGGATCCTCCGACAGCGCCAGTGCGGCGATGGCGCCGCGATTGCGCCCCTTCGCCATGGTCTCCAGCCGCGCGCGGCGGGAGGAGACGAGCGCCAGCTCGCTCATCGCAAACACGCCGTTGAGTGCGAACAGCACGACGATGATGACGACATCGATCCAGGGAAAGGGCGGGAGCGGGTCCATCGGTGCTGCTCCAAGCCAATAGCCGTTCGGGCGGGGCTGACAACTGTCAAAGTGTTGCCGGCGGTCAGCGCCGGTTCAGTGCGCAGCCGGAACAACTGGCCCGCACGGCGGTTGCCGCCACCATCCCGGACCCCAACAGGAGGAACTCTATGCGTCTCGGTCAGCGTCTCGGCCTCGTCGCCGTCATTGCATCGCTCGGTGTCACCAGCGCCTGCGTCACCGATCCCGTCACCGGCGAACAGCGCATCTCGAAGGCGGCGATCGGCGGCCTGGGCGGCGCGTTCGGCGGCTATCTGCTCGGCGACATTGTCGGCGGTCGCCGCGACCGGACCGAGAAGATCGTCGGCGCGGGCATCGGTGCGCTCGCGGGCGCGGGCATCGGCGCGTACATGGACCGCCAGGAGCGTGAGCTGCGCGAGCGGACCGCCGGCACCGGCGTCGAGGTCGTCCGCCGCGGCGACGAACTCGTGCTCGACATGCCGTCGGGCATCACCTTCGACTTCGACAGCAGCACCGTCCGGCCCGAGTTCCGCGAGACGCTGAACCAGGTCGCCGACACGCTGCGCCGCTACGAGCAGACCTATGTCGATGTGTACGGCCACACCGATTCGGTGGGCTCGGACGCCTATAACCAGACGCTGTCGGAGCGGCGCGCGAGCGCGGTCGCCGGCTATCTGACCAGCCGCGGCGTCCAGTCGGCCCGGCTCGCCACCCGCGGCTTCGGCGAGAGCGAGCCGATCGCCTCGAACGAGACCGAGGAAGGCCGCGCGGAGAATCGCCGCGTCGAGATCAAGCTGGTGCCGATCACCGAGGACGACGTCCGCCGCTGATCGAACGGGGAGCGGTTCTGCCGCTCCCCCCCTTACCGCCGCTCGGTAAAGAAGGCGCGCAGCAGCGCCGCCGCCTCCCCCTCGCCGATCCCGGCATACACTTCAGGCCGGTGATGGCAGGTGGGCTGGCCGAAGAAGCGCGGCCCGTGCGCGACCGCGCCCCCCTTTGCATCGTCGGCGCCGTAATAGAGCCGCCGGATGCGCGCATGGGCGATGGCTCCCGCGCACATCGCGCACGGTTCCAGCGTCACCCACAGATCGCAATCCTCTAGTCGATCACGACCGAGCGCACGCGCCGCCGCGCGAATCGCGACGATCTCCGCATGCGCGGTCGGGTCGCACAAGCCGCGCGGCGCATTGGCACCCGTGGCGACGATCTCGCCTGCCAGCGTCACGATGGCACCCACCGGGACCTCCCCCGCCCTTCCCGCCGCCGCCGCCGCATCAAGCGCGGCGCGCATCGCGGGCGGCAGGGGGAAGGCGTCGTTACTGCTGCTTGGCACCCTCTGCCTTTTCGACTTGGAGCGTCGGCACCTCGACCGTCTTGTTGGTGGTGCCCAGTTCGACCTTGCCGACATCGGCCTTGAACTCGGGCGCCTGCACGACCGCCGGACGCGTCTGGTCGATGCTGACCATGCCGAACGACATCAGCGCGACGAGGATGAGAGCAGCGAGCCCGAGAGCGACGAGGATGGTACGCATGGCCGAGGCTTCCTATCTAGAAATCGAAACGTCGCCGCAACAACGCCGCGCCTCGCCCGTGGTTGCGCAAAGGCTTTGTCCGTCGGCAGCGGGCGTGCGAACGGTTGACGCCGCGCGGCATAGCGGTTACTGGCGCGGCCTTTCCGGGGCTGTACCCGGGTCCGTCGAAACTCAGGATTGTCATCATGTCGCGCATTTGCGAGCTGACCGGCAAGGGCCGGCAGGTGGGACACAACGTGTCGCACGCCAACAACAAGACCAAGCGCACGTTCCTGCCCAACCTGCAAAACGTCACGCTGATCTCCGAGGCGCTGGACAAAGGCGTTCGCCTGCGCGTCTCGACGCACGGCCTGCGTTCGGTCGAGCATGTCGGCGGGCTCGACAACTGGCTGACCAAGACCAGCGATACCGAGCTGTCGCTGCGCGCGCGTCGCCTGAAGCGCGAAGTCGCCAAGAAGCTGGCGGGCACCGCCGCCGCCTGATCCGCGTTGCGGTTCGGAACTGCCAAAGGGCGCCGTCCTGATCGGACCGGCGCCTTTTCGCATATCTGCGCCTGTCAGCCGTCGAGCTGGAACTTCAGCAGCAGCGTACGCTGAAGGAAGAACTGGTTGTCGTCGCTGATGAGCCACAGGATCGTGTGACCGCGATCCTGTGTCGCCGCGATCCCCTCAAAATTGTCGTGGATAGCCGGCGCCTCCAGCCGTGCGATCTCCCGCCCGCGGACCACGGCGCCGGGGCGGATCGCGCCGCGCTCGATCATGGTCAGGATATTGTAGAAACCGTGCGGCAGCGCGACCCCGCGATTGAGGACGAGGATGCGCCCATCGGGCAATTCGGTCGCGTCCGAGGGATGCGTGCCCGCCGGCGGACGGTAGCTGAACGCGAACTGCCGCGTGCCGCGCGCCACGGGATCGCCCGAAAAGACGATCCCGTGCCGCAGTCCCGGCCCGGCGTCCGCCCGCGTCTCGGCGATCGTCAGGAAGCGGCCATCGGCCAGCCGCACCAGGCTTTCCGGGCCGCCATTTTCCTCCCATCGCGACATCGCCCGCGGCGCGACATGGCCGGTCGCGCGTGACAGATCGGGCGTGTAGCGCCAGATCGCGTTGGCACGTTCGTAGCCGACCCACATCGTCCCGGTAGCCGGATCGCGGGCCAGCGATTCGCTGTCGCGGTCGAGCTTCGACCAGCCCTGCCCCGGCCCTTCGACCAGCGAGGCGTAGCGTACGTTCGCCAACCGCTCGCCCCCCAGCCAGTCGAACGCCAGCACGGTGCCGCCGTCGCTGACCGTCGTGATGCGTGTGCCGGCGACCGCAAGCGCCGAATAGCCGCCGATGCCGCGCCCCGTCTCGTGCAGGACGATGCCGTCGAGAAAGGTGAGCGCCCCGATCCGACGGCGGGCGGGGTTGCCGGGATACAGGTCGACGCGTTCGGCGCGCACCGCATTGGCGAGCGGCGGCGCCAGCGGCAGCGGCAATCGCGCGTCACCCGAATAATCCTGAACGAAGATCAGGCAGAGAAGGACCGACAGCGGGATACGCATCGTCCCCGGCCCTAGAGGGCGCGCTCACCCGGCTCAACCGCGCGATTAGCTGAACGGCGGCTAACAGCGGCATTCAGCGTCGGCTCAATGCGAATCACCCATAAGCGGATCAACGGTGGCGGAAACTGATTCGTCCGTCATCGCTTCGGGTTTCGATTGAATAGGGTACGAGGAGAAAGTTCATGTTCAAGCAGATCACGCTTGCAGCCGCCGCGCTGACGATGGGCACCACCGCGCTCGTCGTCCCGACCGCCCCCGCCGCCGCGCAGGGCTATTACGGCCAGGACTATTACGGCCAGCGCTATCGCGACCGCGGCTATTACGGCGATCGCGGCTACGACCGGGGCTATCGCGACCGCAGCTACTACGGCAACGACCGCCGCTATTACCGCAACCGGGCGCGGGAGCGCTGCAAGGATGGCGATGGCGGCACGATCGTCGGTGCGATCGCCGGTGGCCTGCTCGGTAACCAGATTGCGGGCCGCGGTGACCGGACGCTCGGCACGATCCTCGGCGGCGGCGTCGGTGCGCTCGCCGGCCGCGCGATCGACCGGTCGGATCGTCCGAACTACTGCCGCTGACGCTCTACGCTCTCTCCAGTAGCGTAGCTGAGAGAGTCCCTCGCGTAGCGTATCGAGGGAGGGAGGCCGGTTCCTTCGGGAGCCGGCCTTCTGCTGTTTGAAGGGTTTGACGGCAATCGGCGACGGCGAAGCCGCCGCCGTCGGTCGGGCCTGCAAGGCCCGCCGGCCGTTCCGGGCGATGTGGCCGGGCCTTGCCGGCCGCATCGGCGCGGGCGTGGCCGCGCCTTCGCCCGTCAGTACATATGCTGCCCGCCGTTGATGCTCAGCGTCGAGCCGGTGACGAACCCGGCATCCTCGGCGCACAGGAACGCCACGCCGCGCGCGATCTCTTCCGCCTGGCCGAGGCGGCCGACCGGCACCTTGGCGACGATCTTCTCCAGCACGTCGGCGGGGACCGCGGCGACCATGTCGGTGTCGATATAGCCCGGCGCGATCGCGTTGACCGTTACGCCGAAGCGCGCGCCCTCCTGCGCCAGCGCCTTGGTAAAGCCGTGGATGCCCGACTTGGCGGCGGCATAGTTCACCTGGCCATACTGGCCCGCCTGGCCGTTGATCGAGCCGATGTTGACGATGCGGCCCCATCTGCGGTCGCGCATGCCCGGAAACGCCGCCTTGGCCATGTTGAAGCAACCGCCGAGATTGGTGTCCATGACCTCCTTCCACATCTGGTATGTCATCTTGAGGAGCGTGCCGTCGCGGGTGATGCCGGCGTTGTTGACGACGATGTCGACCGGGCCGAGCTCGGCCGCGACCTTCGCCACGCCTTCCTGGCAGGCGTCGTAGTCGGCGACGTCCCACTTGTAGGCGGCGATGCCGGTGCGGTCGCTGAACGCCTTGGCGCGTTCGTCATTGCCGGCATAGTTGGCGGCGACGGTGACGCCCGCTTCCTTGAGCGCAAGGCTGATCGCCTCGCCGATCCCGCGCGTACCCCCGGTGACGATCGCGACACGTGCCATGGCTCTCTCTCCTTACGCTCCGCTTGGCCGACCATCGGCCGCTACGGATTTGGAAAGAGGCCTAGCCTTGGTCGATCCACCCGGCAAGTTCGCGCGCGACAAGGCCGCGAAGCATTCGTATGCCGGTCTCGGACGCATTGAGGCATGGGAGATAGGCAAAGTGCGTGCCCCCTGCCCCCTCGAACTCCTCCTTGCCGCGGATCGCCAGTTCCTCAAGCGTCTCCAGACAGTCGGCGGAGAAGCCAGGCGCGAAGATCGCCAACCGGCGCGTGCCGTTCTTGCCCAGCTCCATCAGCACTTCGTCGGTCGCCGGCCCCAGCCACTTGGCCGGACCGAAGCGTGACTGGAACGTGACGACCAGTTCGCGCCCCATTGCTTCGCCCAGCAACCGCGCGGTCTTGCGGCACTGGCAATGATAGGGGTCGCCCAGCATCAGTGTCCGCTGCGGCATCCCGTGGAAGCTGGCGACCAGCACCTCGGGCTCGAAATCGAGCGCAGCGATCCCCGCCTCGACGCTTTCCTTGAGCGCGCCGATATAATGCGCGTCGTCGTGATAGGGCGGCAGCGTGCGGATTGCCGGCTGCCAGCGCATCTTCGCCAGATGCGCGAACGCCTTGTCGTTGGCGGTCGCGGTCGTGGCGGCGCAGTACTGCGGATAGAGCGGCGCGATCAGGATGCGATTGCATCCGGCGTCCTTCATCGCCTGAAGCCGGTCGGCGATCGCCGGCTGGCCGTAGCGCATCGCATAATCGACCAGCACGCCCGGCCCGAACGCGCCCTTCAACGCCTCGGTCTGCGCCCGCGTGATCGCGGCGAGCGGCGAGCCGTCCTTCGTCCACACCTGCTTATAAGCGTGCGCCGACTTCTTCGGCCGCGTCGTCAGCACGACGCCGCGCAGGATCGGCTGCCACAGGAGCGGCGGGATCTCGACCACGCGGCGATCCGACAGGAACTCGGCCAGATAGCGGCGGACCGATCCGACGTCCGACCCGTCGGGTGTGCCGAGGTTGGTCAGCAACACGCCCACCTTCGGCGGCACGATCGGCGGATGGTCAGGGGGAAGCTGCATCAGGGGTTCGCCGGATCGAGAGGAAGCCGGCGCAGCCGCTGCCCCGTCGCCGCCGCAACGGCATTGGCGATGGCGGGCGCGACGGGCGGCACGGACAGGTCGGACACGCCGCCGGGTTCGGCTTCGCTGCGGATCAGCTCCACGGTAATATCGGGCAGGTCGTCGATCATCGGCAAGCGCAAATCGGTAAGCGTCCGCGCCGCCGCAACCCCTGCCTTGTACCGCGTCGCGCACCCCAGCGCCTGGGCGAGCCCGAAGACCAGCCCACCTTCAAGCCGCTGGAGGACGATGTCGGGATGGACGACGCGCCCGCAATCGACCGCGGCGACGAGGCGCGAGCAGCGCACGCGCCCGCCCTCGACGCTCGCCTCCGCCAGCACGGCGATGAACGACCCGCGAAATGCGTGCGCGGCGATCCCCTGCCCGCTGCCCAGCATCCCGCCCTGCCACCCGCCGATCGAGGCGACCGTGTTGAGGCAGTTGGCAAGCCGCGGCTGCTGCCCCAGCATGCGGATACGGAAATAGCTGGCGTCGAACTCGGCCCGGCGGGCGAGTTCGTCGATGAAACTTTCGGCGAAGAACGTCGTGTAGCCGTGGGCGCCACCGTGCAGATAGCCGGTCGGCGTGCCGATGTCGGCCATGTGGTGATCGACAGCCCAGTTGGGGATGGCATAGGGCGGCTCGGCTCCCGCCACCGCCGCCGCATCGCCGCCGCGCCCCGGCAGCGCCAGCGACAGGTCGGCGACGCCGTCCCCCGCCATCAGCCGGCTCGCCAGCTCGCGGCCCGACGCGGGGGCGGCGATGCGTGCGTGCCAGGCCATGACCCGACCGTCGCGCTCCATCCGCGCGGTCATCGTCGCCCGGGCGGGCGCGCGAAAGCGGTCGCGGGCGATATCCTCTGCCCGGCTATACGATAGTTGTACCGGCCTGCCCGCCTGCGCGGCGAGCCACGCCGCCTGCTCGGCGACGAGCGTATCAAGCCCCGCCCCGAACGAGCCGCCGAGCTGCATCGGAATAACGCTCACCGCATCCTCGCCGATCCCGAGCGTCCGCGCCGCCGCCGCGCGGACCGCCGCGGGCGCGAGCGTACCGATCCACAGGCGCAGCCGCCCGTCCTCGAACTGCGCCGTCGCCGCCGGCAATTCGAGCGAAGCATGGATGCCCGGCGCGACCGCATAATTCGATCGGAACAGCCGCCGCCCGGTGAGCGTCGCATCGGGATCGCCGGCCGCGGCCACCCGCGTGCCCTCACCCGCCAGCGCGGTCTCGAGCGCGGCGGCGATGCTCTCGTCGCTCGCCGGCGCGCGCGTCTCGAACCGGGGTCGCGCCGCGTCGAGCGCGCGGCGCGCGGCAAAGCTGTCGGTGGCGAGCGCGGCGATCCAGCGCTCGGTGGTGACGATCTTCACCGCGCCCGGCACCGCATCGGCGGCGGCACGACCGGCGGCGACCAACCGCGTGTCGCCCAGCGGTCCCTGTCGGATCGCCGCGTAAAGCATCCCCGGCAACCGCACGTCGCCCGCGAAATTGGCGCTGCCGTCTAGCTTGGCGGGGGTGTCGAGCCGCGTGACGCTGGTGCCCGACAGTCGGTTGTCCTCGTCGCTGCGCAGGACCGGCCGCTTGGGCGGCGTCCGCCCTGCTGCGTCCGCGGCCAGCTCACCGAAGCGCAGCTTGCGATCGCCCGACACGACGAAGCCGTCGCGCGTCTCGCACTGGGCGGCGTCGATGCCCCAGCGGTTCGCCGCCACCTCGACCAGCATCGTGCGCGCGGCCGCCGCCGCCTCGCGCAGCGGCACCTCGAACTGGCGCAGCGACGTGGCGCCGCCCGTCAGCATCTGCCGCGCGCCGTGCGCGGCGGCGGCAGCGGCGACGACCGGCAAGCGCGCGTCCACCCCGCCGAACAATTCGGCAGCAGCCAACGGATTGGCGTTGGCGACACCGATCCCCGCCGGCTCGACCCCGACGGTGCGCCAGTCGGCGCCAAATTCGTCGGCGACGACCTGCGCCAGCACGGTTAAGACGCCCTGCCCATGCTCGGCGACAGGCACCGCGACGATCAGGCGGCCGTCCTCGGCAATGCGGATCCACGCGCCGAAGCCATGCTCGTCGTCGCGCACCGGCTGAGGGGTCGGAAACTGGCGCGGCCACAGGCCCCAGGCGAGGATCAGGCCAAGGCCCACGCCGCCGCCAGCCAGCAGCCGCCGCCGTGTCACGCCGCTCATGTCGAAGCCCCCGCCATGACAGCGCCCTAACGGGTTGGGCGCGCGGGCGCCAGCGACGTTACCGAAGCGGCTTTTCGAGCACCACGAACTCGAGCGCGGGGTCGGTCGGCACCCCGAACCGCGCGTCGCCATGCGGGAAGGGCCGCCGCTCGCCGGTCTGCGCATAGCCGCATCGCTCGTACCAGGCGATCAGCTCCGGCCGCTGGCGGATGACGGTCATTTCCATGACGTCAGCGGCAAAGATCGCGCGCGCCGCCTCCTCCGCCGCCGCGATCAGCTTTCGGCCGAGGCCCGCACCCTGAAGGTCGGGCTTCACGGTCAGCATGCCGAGATAGGCGGTGGCCGGCGGCCTGGCCGTGACCGCGACGCAGCCGGTGGGCGCATCGTCACCGGCGATCAGAATGCGCTGCTTCGGGTCGGCGATCACCTCGGCGAGCGCGTCGGCGTCGGTGCGCTGCCCTCCGAGCAGATCGGCCTCGTGCGTCCAGCCCGCGCGTGCCGACTCGCCGCGATAGGCGCTTTCGATCAGGGCATGGAGGGCCGGAATGTCGCTTGGGGTCGCGGTTCGAAATCGGTCTGCCGTCATGTCGATTTCCCGCGCCGCAGGCGGATGGTGGAAGGGGCTGGATTCGAACCAGCGTACGCTTGCACGGGCAGATTTACAGTCTGCTGCCTTTAACCACTCGGCCACCCTTCCGGGGTGTCACTTCGTAAAGTGAGGGCGCCCCCTAGCCGCGCTGCGAGCGGCTTGTCAACGCCGTTGCGCGAATGACCGCGGGCCGTTGCGCGAATGACGCGGGCGCAATAGCAACGCGCGAAACCAAACCGATCCTCGGGGGGAAACCAATGCGCCTGATTCACCTGCTCGCCGCGACCGCCCTCGCCTCCGCGCCGCTCGCCGCGCAGACGACGCCCCCGCCCGCGCCCGAGTTTGCGCGGATCGTCGACGAGGGGACGAATCGCAGCCAGGTGATGACGCTGGCGCAGCAGATGACCGACGTGCTCGGCCCGCGCCTCACCAACTCGCCCGCGATGCGCAAGGCGGAGGACTGGGCGGTGGCCGAGTTCCGCCGCATGGGCCTCACCAACGTCCGCAAGGACGGGTTCGATTTCGGCCGCGGCTGGTCGATCGAGCGATCGAGCGTGCGGATGGTAACCCCGCGCGTGGTACAGCTGACCGCGATCCCGATCGCCTGGACCCCGCCGGTCAATGCGACCGCCGCGATCGTCGTCGCGCCGATGACGAAGAAGGAGCATTTCGCCGCGTGGCGCGGCAAGCTTTCCGGCAAGATCGTCCTCGTCTCCGCCCCCGGCAAGGTCGACGACGTGACCGAAGCACCGTTCAAGCGCCTGTCGGGCGAGGACATCGCCAAGCTCGACACGTTCAAGGAACCCACCTGGGACCCGGCGAAGAACGCGCGCAACATGGCCCGGATGACGTTCGAGGAGGACCTCGACGCGTTCCTGAAGGCGGAGGGCGCGGTCGCGCTCGCGCGGATCAGCTATCGCGACGACAAGCTGCTGCATGGCGAGGGGTATCAGCACCGCACCGGCGCGCAGACGCCCGGCGTCGAGATCGCGGCGGAGGATTATCGCCGCCTCACTCGCCTCGCCGCGATGGGTCAGGCGCCGACGCTCGAGATCGTCAGCGACGTGAAGTTCGACGACAGCGATCGACAGGCCTACAACATCCTCGCCGACATCCCCGGCACCGACAAGTCGGGCAGCTACGTCATGGCCGGCGCGCATTTCGACAGCTGGGTCGCGGGTGACGGCGCGACCGACAATGCCGCGGGATCGGCGATGGTGATGGAGGCCGCGCGGATCATCCGCGCCTCCGGCATTCGCACCAAGCGGACGATCCGCTTCGCGCTCTGGACCGGCGAGGAGCAGTCGCTCTACGGCAGCATCTCGTACATCGAGAAATATCTGGCGCGCCGCCCCGCGCCCGCCACCCCGCAGAACAGCGACCAGAACTACTACGGCCAGACGCAGCGTTTCCCGGTGACGCCGCTGCCCGGCTATCGGGACCTTGCCGCCTATTTCAACATCGACAACGGCTCGGGCAAGCTGCGCGGCATCTATGCCGAGAACAACGCCGCGGCCATGCCGATCCTTCGCGAGTGGCTGTCGCCGTTCGGGCCGATGGGCGCCGACAGCGTCGTGTTCGGCCGGACCGGCGGCACCGATCATCAGTTCATGGCGGCGGTCGGCCTGCCCGCCTTCCAGTTCATCCAGGATCCGCTGGACTATGAGAGCGTCACGCACCATTCGGGCGCCGACACCTTCGACCATCTGAAGGCGAGCGACATGCGCCAGGGTGCGATGGTGCTTGCCTGGATGCTGGTGAAGGCGGCGAATGCGGACGCGCCCCTGCCGCGCAACCCGATCCCGCAGGCGCCGCTGCCGACCGATCCGTTCCAGACCCCCGACCCCAACGCCGAGTAAGTTCATCATGGCCCGCCGCGGACACCGCCCCTCCCAAGCCACCGGCAATCGCCCCCGTTTCTGGGGCAAGCACGCCGTCCTCGCCGCCCTCGCCAATCCCGACCGCCAGGTGCGCAAGCTCTGGGGGACGCGAGAGGCACTGTCGCATCTCGACCTGCCGCCGGTCCTGCCCATCACCTATGCCGACGCCGCCGATCTCGGCCGGCTGGTGCCCGGCGACGCGCCGCACCAGGGATTGGTGATCGAAGTCGATCCGCTCGACGACCTGTGGCTGGGCGAAGTGCTGGAGCGCGGCACCGACGATCGCCGGCCGATCGTCGTGCTGGATCAGGTGACCGATCCGCACAATGTCGGCGCGGTGCTCCGCTCGGCCGCCGCGTTCGACGCACTGGCGATCGTGACGCAGGACCGGCACGCGCCCCCCGAAAGCGGCGCGCTGGCCAAGGCGGCGTCGGGCGCGCTCGAGGTCGTGCCGTGGGTGCGCGTCGTCAACCTGTCCCGCGCGCTGGAGGAGATCGCCGAGGCGGGGTTTTGGCGCGTCGGCCTGACCGGCCATACCGACACGCTGCTCGCGGGCGCGCTGGTCGGCGCGAACAAGGCCGCGCTGGTACTGGGCGCGGAGGGCGAAGGGATGCGCCAGAATACCGAGGCGCATTGCGACATTCTCGCCAAGCTGCCGATCAGCCCGCGGGTCGAGAGCCTCAACGTCTCCAACGCCGCCGCGATCGCGCTCTACGCGGTCGCCTCCGCGCGGGGCTGACGCGGATGGCGCGGGGGCTCCTTCTGGCGCTCCTCGCGCCGCTCCTCCTGATGGGCTGCATCGTCGTGCCGGGCCGGTTCGACGCCAGCCTCGATATCGCCGCCGATCGCAGCTTCACCTATCGCTATCGCGGCGAGATCGTCGCGATCGACCTCGAGGACGAGTTCGCCAAGGGGTTGAAGGACACAGACACGACGCCCGAAAAGCCGAAGGGCGTCGCTTGGAAGGCGGACAAGGACCCGACATCCAAGGACGCGACGTTCCGCGCGCTCGCCGACGCGCTGCGCAAGGAGGCGGGCTATCGCAATGTCGAGTACAAGGGCGACGGCCTGTTCCAGATCGACTATGCGATCAGCGGCCGGCTGACCCACGCTTTCATCTGGCCCTACAATGCCGATGCCGAACTCGTCTTCCCGTTCCTGACGGTCGAACTGCGCGGGGCGGATGGCGTGCGGATCAAGGCGCCCGCGTTCGGCAAGACGAGCGATGCGCGCGTGCCGGGCGCGGACAAGGTCGGCGACCGGCGCGAGGGCGTCTTCACGCTCACGACCGATGCCGAGATCGTCAGCCAGAACAACGAGGAACGCGCGAAGCCGGCGGGGCCGAAGCGGACGATCACCTGGAACGTGACGCCGCTCAGCAAGGACCCGCCGATGGCTGTGCTGAAGGTCGCGCCGCTCGGCTAAGGAGCGGCGCGCGAGCGATCAGTCCTCCTCGGCGATCCGCACCTTCAGCCCGTCGAGCGCGCTGGTGAACTGGATCTGGCACGACAGGCGCGAGGTTTCGTCTCGGGTCGAGCTGCTGTCGAGCAGATCGTCCTCGTCCTCGCTCATCGCCGGCAGCTTGTCGGCAAAGGCGGGATCGACATGGACGTGGCAGGTCGCGCAAGAGCAGCAGCCGCCGCACAGCGCCAGCAGCTCGTCGAAGCCGTTGTCGCGGATGACTTCCATCACCGACAGGCCGACCTCACCCTCGACGGTACGCTCTTCACCCTGGCGGGTCACGACGGTAAGCTGCGGCATCATCTTCTCCTGCGAACCGGCGCGACTTGCCGTGTGAGCGGCCGGTTTTCAAGGGACCAAAGGCATGGGTTTGAGCGCATGGGTTTGAGCGCCGATCAGTTGCGCGAGGCGCTGGACGCCCTTTCGGCACGCGAGCCGGCGATCGCCGCCGCGGTCGCCCGCGTGGGCTATCCCGAACCACGCATCCGCGACCGCGGCGTCGCGACGCTGCTGCGCACGATCGTCGGGCAACAGGTGAGCTATCAGTCCGCCGATGCGGTCTGGCGGCGGCTGGAGGAAGCGCTGGGCGGCGACGCGACGAACACCGCCGCCTGGATCGCCGCGAGCGACGAGACGCTGCGCGGCGCGGGCCTGTCGCGGCAGAAGCTCGGCTATGCGCGCAGCCTTGCCGGCTTGGTCGAAAGCGGCGAGCTCGACCTGTCCAACCTGCCCGCCGATGACGAAGCGGCGATCGCGGAACTGGTCAAGGTGAAGGGCATCGGTCGCTGGTCGGCCGAAATCTACCTGCTGTTCGCGGAGGGGCGACCCGATATCTGGCCGGCCGGCGACCTCGCGGTCCAGATCGAGGTCGGGCGACTGATGGGCCTGCCCGACCGCCCGAGCGAGGCCCTGACGCGCGAGATCGCCGAGGCATGGCGCCCGCATCGCGGCGCCGCGGCGATCTTCACCTGGCACCATTATCGCAGCGACATGGGCGTGATTTGACACTCGTACCCCGGCGAAGGCCGGGGTCCAGTTGGGGGGCCAGCGGCTCGTGCGAGCAGACGGATGCCGATCCTGGACCCCGGCCTTCGCCGGGGTGCGGGTCAGCTCCCGAACGACCGCGGGTCCGGGCCGGTCCGGCCATCCGCGTCGTCCAGCCCGGCGATCGCCGCCATATCCTCATCATCCAGCGTCACCCCGGTCGCGCCGAAATTGTCGCGCGCATGCGCCTCGTCCGAGGCCTTGGGGATCACCGACAGGCCGAGCGCGAGGTGCCACGCCAGCACCACCTGGGCCGTGGTCGCGCCATGCTTGTCCGCGATGCCGGTGATGACCGCATCGGACAGCAGTCCGCCCCGCCCCAACGGGCTCCAGCTCTGCGTCACGATGCCCCTCTCGGCGTGGAAGGCGCGAGCTTCGGCCTGCTGAAAGCGGGGGTGCAGTTCGATCTGATTGAGCGCAGGGGTCACGCCGGTCTTATCGATCAACCGATCGATCTGCTCGGGCAGGAAATTCGACACACCGATCGAGCGCGTCTTCCCCGCCTCGCGCAGGCGGATCATCGCCTCCCATGCGGCCGGATACGCCTCGCTGCCCGCGACTGGCCAATGGATCAGATAGAGGTCGACATGGTCGCGTCCCAGCAGCGCCAGGCTCTCGTCCAGCGCCGCTTCGGCATCCTCATGCCGGTCGTTCCACAACTTTGTCGTCAGGAACACGTCGTCGACGCTCGCCAGCCCCTCCCCCACGCCGCGCTCGTTCTGATAGATCGCGGCGGTGTCGATGAGCTTATAGCCGATATCGGTGGCCTTGCGGACGATCAGCCCGGCATGTGCGTCGGGGATCTGCCATGTGCCGAAGCCGAGCGCGGGAATGCGGTTGCCGTCGTTCAAATCGAGCATGTCGGGGGTCCAGTTACTGAATTTACCCACCCAATGCCTCAACTCCGGCTTGGTTGCCCGTAGAGCCAGGCCAGCGGATCGGTCAGCCGCGCCGCCCAGGCATTCTCCTCATGCGGCGCGCCGGGATAGGCGCGCGAGGTGAAGTCGCGTCCCGCCCGCCAGCCGAGCCGCGGCAGCGCCGCATCCACCGCCGCCTGGTAGGGCGCATAGAGCCGGTCGAGCGTCGCGGTGCCGTGATCGAACCAGATCCGCCGCCCCGCCGGCTTGCCCAGCGCCTCGCCCAGCCAGTCGGTCCAGCCGCGGATCACCCCCGCGCGATAGGGCGCGTCTCCCTCCTGCTCGGGGATGAACAGCGGCCAGTGGCTCGACAGGCATCCGGCCGCACCGAACACCTGCGGGTGCCGGACCAGTGCGTAGAGCGAGATGAGCCCACCCATGCTCGACCCCATGATGAAGGTGTCGGCGGGACCGGGCCGCGTGCGGTATTTCGCGTCGATCGCCGCCTTGAGCGGACCGGTGAGGAAGTCGAGATAGGCATCCGACTGCACCGCGCCGCCGATCCGGTCTGCAAGGCCCGTCGTCACCGGAGCGGGCAGGCGATCGACGATCGGCTGCGGAACATAGGTGCGGAACCGCGCCGCGCCCGGATTCCAGACGCCGACGACGATCGGCGCGCGCGGGCCGAGCTTCAGCCGCTCGATCGCGCGATCGACGTGCCAGACCTTGCCGTATCCGCTCATCGCCGGATCGAACAGGTTCTGCCCGTCGTGCATGTAGAGCACCGGATGGCGCCCCCGCCCGCCCGCATAGCCCGGCGGTGCCCAGACGCTGACGCGCATCGACCCGATGCCCGCCGCCTCGAACCGCAGGTCGTCGAGCGCCGGCGCGTCGGCGGGCCGGGCCGCACCGACGAGCGCAGCGCCCGCGATCAGCCCGATCGCCTCGCGCCGCGTGGTCATCCCAGCCGCGCGACGAACGCCACGTGCGCGCCCAGCGTCACCCCGTCGATCTCGCCGGTGGAAGCGAGGATGCGATGCGGCGGCAGCGTCGCGGTGACAGGCTCGGTCCCGAAGTTGAAGGCGCACAGCAGCGGCGCTCCCTCGTCCGAACGACGCTCAAACACGAGCAGATCGCCCTCGACCACGCGCACCTCGATCGACCCGTGCGCCAGGCTCGGCTCGGCATGACGAAGCGCGATCAGGCGGCGCGTCCAGTTGAGCAGCGAGCGCGGATCGCCGGTCTGGAGGTCCACCGCCAGCGCCTCGTGATCCGGCCCGTGCGGCAACCACGGCTCGGCCGATCCGAACGCGCGGTCGGGCACCCCCGCTGCCCAGGGCATGGGCGTGCGCACGCCGTCGCGCGACAGCGTCATCGGCCAGTTGGCGATCGCCTCAGGGTCGACGAGCTTCTCGAAGGGAATGTCGACCTGCGTCAGCCCCAATTCTTCGCCCTGGTACAGGATGGCGTTGCCGCGCAGCGACAGGAGCAGCAGCATCTTCATCCGCGCGAAGTCCGCGGCGTGCTCGGGCGTCGTCCAGCGCGAGATCGCGCGCGGCGCATCGTGATTCTCGAACGCCCAGCTCGGCCAGCCGCGATCGGGCGCATCGGGCCAGACGGATAGCGCATCGACAACGAGGCCGGGGGTCAGCTTCTCTGCATAGAGGAAGTTGAAGCCATAGGCGCTGTCGAGCCGGCGGTCCCCCTCCGTATAGAGCGCCATCTCGCGCGCCCAGTGATCGCCGCCCACCTCGGCCATCGAGAAGACCGAACCGTGCGATCGCATCTCGCCCGCCAACCGCTCGATGAACGCCGGGATGTTCGGATGGCTCTGATTGTGGATCTTGTCCTGAAAATCGAACGGACGCGATCGGGCGCGATTGGACGGCGGCAGCGGCGGATTGTCGCGAAACTCGGGGTCGTGCATCGCGAAGTTCAGCGCATCGAGCCGGAACCCGTCGACGCCGCGCCCCAGCCAGAAGCGCGCGACGTCCAGAATCGCTTCCTGCACCGCCGGATTGTGGAGGTTGAGGTCGGGCTGCTCGACGAGGAAGTTGTGCAGATAATATTGCCCGCGCCGCGCATCCCACTGCCAGGCCGGGCCGCCGAACACCGACTGCCAGTTCGACGGCGGCGAGCCGTCGGGCTTGGGATCGGCCCACACGAACCAGTCGGCCTTGGGATTGTTGCGGCTCGACCGGCTCTCGGCGAACCACGGATGCTGGTCCGACGCGTGAGAATAGACCTGGTCGATCATGACCTTGAGGCCAAGCTCATGCGCGCGCGCGACCAGCGCGTCGAAATCCTCGATCGTCCCGAACACCGGATCGACGCCGCAGAAATCGGCGATGTCGTATCCGAAGTCGCGCATCGGCGAGGTGAAGAACGGCGAGATCCAGATCGCATCGACGCCCAGGTCCGCGACATGGCCCAGCCGCTGGGTGATGCCAGGCAGGTCACCCACCCCGTCGCCGTTCGCGTCCGCGAAGCTGCGCGGATAGATCTGATAGATCACCGCGCCCTTCCACCAGGGGGCGGGGTCGGCCGTTGGCATGGCGAGCGGCGACGTGCTCATTGCGCCACCTCGGCCGCGCAGACGACGGTGGAGAATGGCGCGATCTTGACGCGGACGCTGCCCGGTGCGGTCGCGGCAGCGGGGCATCCCTTGCCATAGAGCGGGCGGAAGCGCTGCGATCGCGTCTCGACCTCTACATTCGCCTCGATCGGCTGGGCCGAGCTGTTGAACGCCAAGAGCACCTCGCCATTGCTGGCCGGATCGAAGCGGCTGACCGCGAACAGCCCGGGCTTGTCGTCGAGGTACGCGCGCGTCACCTGCCGCCCGTGCGACAGCGCCGGCGTCGCGCGGCGCAGCTTCGCCAGCGTCGCGATCGTGCGGAACAGCGGGTGATCGGTGCCGAAATGCGCCTGTGCGTGAGTTCCGGTCGTGCCGATCAGCTTGTCGCTGAGATAATCGGGCGTCTTGCTGGCGAACATCGACTGGCGCGCGGCCTGATCGTTGCCCTTGCCCGCGAAACCCTGCTCGTCGCCATAATAGATGGTCGGCACGCCGCGCAGCGTCAGCAGCATCTCGTGCCCCAGCCGGTCGCGCGCGAGCAGTTCGGCATCGGCGGCGTTCGGGTTCGCTTTCATCACGAACATGCCGAAACGGCCCTGGTCGTGGTTGCCGATGAACGTCGGCAGCTGCAGCGCCGTCGCCTCCCCGCCGGCATACATGGCATCGCCCATGAACAGCTTGGCGAGCGCGGCGGTCGGCCTGCCCTCCGCCACCACCTGCTGGACCGCGGTCGCGAACGCGAAGTCGAGCACCGCGGGCAGCTTGTCGACGACGGTGTGCCGCTGGAGCAGGCCGATCTCCAGCTCCGACCACGCGGCCTCGCCGAAGATGTGGAAGTTGGGGATGCCCTTCGCCTTCGCCCGCGCCTGCATCGCCGGCACGAACGCGGCCCAGAATTCCGGGTTCACATGGCGCGCGGTATCGATGCGATAGCCGTCGATCCCGTAGCGATCGATCCAGCCGCCGAACACGTCGATCATGCCCGAGACGACACGCGGATTCTCGGTCATCAGGTCGTCGAGGCCGACGAAATCGCCCATCGTCGCGCTCTCATTCGAGAAGGTCGAGTTGCCGCGATTATGGTAATAGATGGGGTCGTTCAGCCAGGCGGGAACCTTGATGGTCCGCTCCTCGGGCTTCACCTTTACCGTATAGGCAAAATTTGGGTCGGTGAGCTTCGCGAAGTTGTCGGCGGTCATTACCTGGTCGCCGGCAAAACCGCTGTTGATCGCCCTGCCCTTCAGCCCGCCGCGCCGCGCATAGGGATAGTCGGCGCGGCTGCGATAGGCGCACTCGGCCTGCCCCTCGCACTCGGCGAAATAGATCACATCGGCGGTGTGGTTGGCGATGATGTCCATGTAGACCTTGAGACCGCGGGCATGGGCCGCGTCCACCAGCGCCTTGAAATCGGCATCAGTGCCAAGGTGCGGATCGACCGTCGTGAAGTCGGTCACCCAATAGCCGTGATAACCAGCGGACTCGCTGCCCGGCCCGCCCTGTACCGCCTTGTTCTTGAACACCGGCGTCAGCCAGATCGCGGTCGCGCCCAGCGCCTGGATATAGTCGAGGCGCTTCATCACCCCCTTGAGATCGCCGCCCTGGAAGAAGCCCTTGCTCGCCGGATCGAACCCGTTCTTCAGCCGGTCGCCGGGGATGCCGCCGCGATCGTTGCCCGGATCGCCGTTCTCGAACCGGTCGGGCAGGACGAAATAGATGACTTCTTCGGACGGCAGCCGTTCGCGCAGCGGCAGCGGCGCCTGCTGGGCGGCGGCGGGCAGCGCCGCGGCGCCGAGCGATAGAGCAGCGATCAGTCGCTTCATACGGGCACCTCTAGCCGGCCCGTGCCCCGCAGGACCACGGGGGTCGCCGTAAAATCATGTCGAAAGCGAGCGGGGGACCTGTACCGGTCGAAACCGATACAGGTCCACGCGCCCCCTTTAATTATTAGAACCGTAGCGTCGCACCCAACAGGAAGCGACGGCCGTACGTCTGATAATCGATGACCGCACGCGGATCGCGCGGATCGACCGTCGCGAACCGCTCGTCGGTCAGATTCTGGCCCTGAAGGAAGAGCGAAACCCCCTCAAGCGCAGACCCAGGCTGGAAGTCGTAGCCGACCTGTGCGTCGAAGATCGTTTCGTCGAGCGCCCGGCGCCGCACGCGGTTGGCGGCAAGACCCGACAGTTCACCCACGAAGGTCGAGCGATAACGAACCGACCCGCGCAGGTTGAAGCCCCACTTCTCGAAATACGCGGTGCCGTTGGCGACCCACTTCGAATAGCCCGGAATATCCTCGGCCGGCGACGTCGGGGTCGGCTTGATCTCGGTCTCGGTATAGCTGACGCCGCCGGTTACACCGAACCCGTCGAGGAAACCGATGACCTCACCCAACGGAAGCGTCGCGGCAAGCTCGGCACCGTAGATGTTGCCGCCGACACCGTTAATCGGCGCATTCAGCACGCCGATGTCAGTCGGCGGGCGCAGACCCGCAGGCTTCGGATAGGGGCCATAGTCGAACGGTATTTCAAGATTGTACACGAAGCTCTTGAGGTCCTTATAGAACCCCTGAAGCGCGATGTAGCCCTTGGTGCCAAAATACTTCTCGATCGTCGCGTCGAACGAGTTTGAGCGGATCGGGCGCAGGTACGGATTGCCGCCGCTGCCCTCGTAGCGATTCAGCGCGGTATTCAGGCCGTACCCGATCGCGATCCGCATGTCATCGAGACGCGCCCGCTGCATCTGGCGCGCGGCACCGATGCGGAACACGAAGTCGCTTGGCAGGCGCAGCGACAGGTTCAGCACCGGCAGCACGTCGATGTAATCGTCGCCCGCCAGCGCCGGCTGGAGCACTTGGCCCGCGGCGACGAGACCCGACGACTTCTGCACGGTCGAGACGAACTGGACGCCGATATTCCCGGTCAGCACCGACGCGCCGATCTCGTGGTCGATGTTCGCCTGGAGATAGGCGCTCATCACGTCTTCGTTGATGCGGAACGCCTTGGCCGGCACGTCGAGGCTGGTGTTGGGCGTCAGCTGATAGATACCGCCCGCCAAAAGCTGCGCCGGGTCGTAGCTGACCATCGGACCGAGGCCAAGATAGGACAGATTGGTCGCGCCCAGCAGATATTCCTGCGGAATGACGCGCTCGCGCAGGCCGCCCGAGAGCTGCAGCAGCGCTTCGTTCGGGGTCAGCGACTTTTCGCGGCGGGTATAGTTGAGGCCGAACTGGATCGAGCGGAGGAAGCCGTCCATCTCCTTTTCGACTTCGCCGCGATATTGCTGGATCTCATCCTTGACGACGCGATCGTTGAAATAGCCCGCCTGGATGTTCGAGCCGCCCCAGCCCTGCGGGTCGGTCAGCTTGATGAGGTTGGGGTCCGAATAGTTGAGCGTCGGCGAGAAGACGGTGCCCGTCTTTCCGGTGGTGAAGCCGATCGTGTCGCGCGCGCCGACATTCTGGCCATAGCCGGTGCCGGCATAGCTTTCGATGATCGTTTCGCTGCGGTCGGTCTTCGAATAGCTGACGTCGATGAACGCGTTCCAGCCGTCATCGCCCTCGTAGCGCTGGTTCATGCCGAACGAATAGAGCTTCGCCTTGCGGCTGAAGCTGTCGTTGCGGATCACGCCCTCGACGCCGGTGAAGGTGCCCGAGGTGACGAGGCCGCCCTCGACATTTGCGCGGGTCAGCGTTGCGTTGCCGAACGCGAGCGGAAGTTCGATGCCGCGCTTGATCTGCGGATCGTCGAAGTCCGAATAGAAGCCGTCGAACGTGATCGTGTAGTTGGGCGCCGGCCGATACTGAAGCGTGCCCTGCAGGCCGAGCCGCTTGAGATTGGTCGAGGTGACATACGACTTCGACCCGCCGATCACGCCGGCTCCCGGCGCAATCGCTCCGGCATCGGCATAGCCCCAGGCGTTGAATTCCTGGATCTGGTATGGCTCGTCGAGATAGTTCGCCGACAGCGCGATGCCGATCGTGTCGTTCGCGAACTGGTCGACGTATGTGCCGAACACGCGATAGCCATATTCCTTCGACCCGGCGTTCAGCTTGCCGAGGTCGGTGTAGACACCGCGGCCGCCGACGGCGAGCACGCGCTTGCCGGTGTCGAGCGGACGAATCGTCTTGAGATCGACGGTGCCCGACAGGCCCTGCCCGATCAGCGTCGCCTGCGCGGTCTTGTAGACCAGCACCTGGTTGATGACTTCGGAGGGATACTGGTCGTACTCGACGGCGCGATTGTCGCCGGTCGAGGTCTGCTCGCGGCCGTTCAGCAGCGTCGACGAGAAATCGGGCGCGAAGCCGCGGATCGAGACGCCCGACGAGCGGCCCGAGATGCGCTGCGAGGTCAGGCCCGGCAGGCGCGCGATCGATTCCGCGATCGAGGCGTCGGGCAGGCGGGCGATATCCTCGGCCGAGACCGACTCGACGACCTGGTCGCGCGACTTCTTGGCGTTGACCGCGCTCTCGAGGCTGGCGCGGAAGCCGGTCACGACGATGTCGTCGGCGGGCGCAGCGTCCTGTGCGGCGGGATTGGTGGTGTCGCCGGCGTCCTGCGCCATGGCGGGGGCGGCGGTCGCCGCAAACGTGAGCGCAGTGGCGCCCAGCAGCGCGGCCCGAATCGAAATGGATGCCTTCATGTCTCTCCCCTGTCGCAACCCTGCTTGTGACCGCAGGCTCGCTTCCCGAAAAACGGGTATGGCGACGACGCCGCCAACCGCTTCACGACGCGGCCATTATCGTCGGGCGGGTGCGGCCGAACAGAAGGCATACGTATGTCATGCAACCGTCATGCATCGCGGCTGTTGCCCGATTGCCACTGTGGTCGGCGGCGGCGCGCTTTACCGTTCGGGACGCTTGCTTTAGCGTCCGCGGCCGGGCGAGCGCAGACCCGCCATCAGGGAACGAGGAAAGCCGATCGTGAGCCGCCCGGCGTCGCAGCGCCCGACATCCTTCGACATCGCGTACCGCGCGGGCGTGTCGCAGCCGACCGTCAGCCGGGCGCTGCGTGGCTCGACCTCGGTCAGTGCCGAGACGCGCGCGCGGATCGAGGCGATCGCGCGCGAACTGGGCTATGCGGTCGACAAGAACGCTTCTTCGCTGCGCAGCCAGCAGTCGCACACGCTGGCGCTTCTCTTCTTCGAGGATCCGACCGCCGACGCCAGCCTCATCAACCCGTTCTTCCTGTCGATGCTCGGCTGGATCACCCGGCACACGGCGAATGCGGGATACGACCTGCTCATCTCGTTCCAGCAGCTCTCGGGCGACTGGCACAAGGCATATGAGGACAGCCGCAAGGCCGACGGGATCATCCTTCTCGGCTATGGCGATTACGAGGCGTATCGCCCGCGCCTCGAGCAATTGCGCGCGCAGGGCACGCATTACGTTCGCTGGGGCTCGCCCGAGCCGGGCGACGGCGGCGCGACGATCGGCTGCGACAATCGCGCCGGCGGGCGGCTGGCGACCGAGCACCTGATCGGCCATGGGCGCCGCCGGATCGCGTTCCTGGGCGCGGGCGACGACCATTATCCCGAGTTTCGCGACCGCTATCTCGGCTATCTCGACGCGCTCGCCGCGGCGGGCATGAGTGCCGACCCGGCGCTTCAGGTCGATGCGATCACGCTGGAACAGGCGGGCGCCGATGCGATCGGCGAGCTGTTCGCGCGCGGCGTCGCCTTCGACGGCATCGTCGCGGCCAGCGACCTGATCGCCATCGGCGCGATGCAGGCACTGGAACGGCGCGGCTATGCCGTCCCGCGCGCGGTGTCGGTCGTGGGCTTCGACGATATTCCCGCCGCGCAGCAGGCCTCGCCCCCGCTCACGACCGTGCAGCAGGATGCCAAGGCCGCGGGCGAGGCGCTGGTCGGCACGCTGCTCGACCGGATCACCGGGCGCGAGCCGCCCGCCGGCCCCCTGCCCGTCCGCCTGATCGTCCGGGCAAGCTGCGGCGCGCATACGAATACGTGAAGCGCCCCGCGCCCCCGCTTCATAAGGATGACGCCGACAGGGCGGCCAGCGTCCACGGGGAGGATACATGAACAAGCCGCGCCAGAGCATGGCGGGTCTCTGGAACATCTCGTTCGGCTTTTTCGGGATCCAGATCGCGTTCGCGCTTCAGAACGCCAATGTCAGCCGCATCTTCCAGTCGCTGGGCGCCGAGATCGATCAGCTCGCGTTTCTGTCGATCGCCGGGCCGGTCACGGGCCTGCTCGTCCAGCCAGTCATCGGCCATTATTCGGACCGCACGTGGAGCCGCTTCGGCCGCCGCCGGCCCTTCTTCCTTGGCGGCGCGATCCTGGTGGCGTTGGCGCTGGTCGGGATGCCGCATGCCGGCGTGCTGCTGACCGCGGCGATCATGCTGTGGCTGCTCGATGCGTCGCTCAACATCTCGATGGAGCCGTTCCGCGCCTTCGTCGGCGACATGCTGGGCAAGGAACAGCAAACCGCGGGCTACGCCTTCCAGACCGCGTTCATCGGCGCGGGCGCCGTCGTCGGCTCGCTGGCGCCCGAGCTCCTCAACATGGCGGGCGTCGCCAACACCGCGCCAGCGGGGGTCATTCCGCCGTCGGTTCGATACGCCTTCTATATCGGCGCTGCGGCGATCCTGTTGGCGGTGCTGTGGACCGTGCTCACCACGCGCGAATATCCGCCCGAGCAGATGGAAACCTTTGCCGGCCCCGCCGCGCCCGAGCATGAGGCGACGGTGGTGGCCCCCGCCAATGGCCCGATCTGGGCGCTGGCGGGCGTCGCCGTGGTGGCGGGAGTCTATGCGCTCGCGCTCGACAAGGCGGTCTATGTCCTCGGCGGAGCATTGGTCGCGTTCGGATTGGCCCGTGTCGCGGCGCGGTCGATGGCGGCGAATGGCAGCCGAAGCGCGCTGGTCCTCATCAATTCCGACCTAGCACAGATGCCGCCGACGATGCGCCGCCTCGCGCTCGTTCAGTTCTTCACCTGGTCGGCCCTGTTCATCCTGTGGATCTATACCACCCCGGTCGTGACGCAGGTCGTGTTCGGCTCCACCGATCCCACCAGCGCCGCCTTTAACGAAGGGGCTGACTGGGTCGGCGTCCTGTTTGCCAGCTACAACGGGATCGCGGCGGTCGGCGCGTTTGTGCTGCCCTGGCTGGCGGGCCGGATCGGCAAGGTGAAGACGCATGTCTTTGGCCTGCTGTGCGGCGCGGCCGGGTTTGCGACGATCCTGGTCACCCGCGACGCGCACCTGCTGCTGGTGGCGATGGTGTTCGTCGGCATCGCCTGGGCGTCGATCCTGACGATGCCGTATGCGATCCTGGCCGGCGCGCTCGATCCGCGGAAGTACGGGATCTACATGGGGCTGTTCAACATCTTCATCGTCGTGCCCCAGCTGATCGTCGCGGCGGTGATGGGTGCCGTCATCAAGGCGTTCTTCCCCGGCCAGCCGGTCTGGACGATGGCGATCGGCGCGGCCGTGATGGTGCTCGCCGCAGCCACGATGCTGCGCGTGAAAGAGGCCTGACGCTTTTCCCCTCCGGTTTCGCTTTCAAGTGTGGTGGTTCGGCATTACACTTGGGGCATCACCGGAGGGATCCCATGGGCATTCTCGATTTTCTGAAGAAGCAGTTCGTCGACGTCATCGATTGGGTAGAGGAGCCCGGCGACCTCGCCATCCGCTATCCGATGGAGGATCGCGAGATCCAGAACGGTGCCGCGCTGACGGTGCGCGAGGGGCAGGTCGCGTTCTTCTATAACGAGGGGCAGATGGCCGACGCGTTCGGGCCGGGCCAGCATACGCTGAACACGCAGAACCTGCCGCTCCTCACCGCGCTCCAGAACTGGGACAAGGGCTTCCAGTCGCCGTTCAAGGCCGACGTGCTGTTCTTCACGCAGAAGGAACAGGCCGGCCTCAAATGGGGCACGTCGCAGCCCGTCACCGTGCGCGACAAGGAGTTCGGCCCGCTGCGCATCCGCGCGTTCGGCGGCTACAGTTTCCGCATCGAACAGCCGCCGGTGTTCCAGGCCAAGCTGATGGGCACGCTCGATCACGTCCGCGTCGGCGATGTGGAGGGCCAGCTGCGCTCGGCGATCGCGACGCAGCTTGCGACCTCGCTCGGTCGCAGCGAGTTCGGCTTCGTCGACATGGCTGCCGATCAGGCGGCGATGTCCGACCGCCTGCGCGAGATGGTGCAGCCCGCCTTCACCCAATGGGGCCTCAGCTGCCAGACCTTCTTCGTCGAGAGCCTGTCGCTGCCCGACGAGGTGCAGAAATATCTCGACAAGGCATCGTCGATGCGCGTCGTCGGCGACCTCGACCGCTTCGTGAAGTTCCAGAGCGCCGACGCGATCGAAAAGGCGGCGAGTGCTGAGGGCGGGGTCGCGAGCCTGGGCGTCGGCGCGGGTGCGGGCATGGCGCTGGGTCAGGCGATGGCCGCGGGCCTTGGCGGCGGCGGTCAGGCGAGCGCGCCCGCTGGCGGCGGCGACGATCCGTACGGCCAGATCGAGAAACTGCACAAGCTGCTGACGATCGGCGCGATCACCCAGGCGGACTTCGACGCGAAGAAGGCGGAGTTGCTGGGCCGGATTCGCTGATCGTCTCCCCTCCCTGACAAGGGAGGGGTCGGGGTGGGTCGGCCCGCGATGGCCGCCTCATCTGCCGCGAATGCCACGCCCGACAATCGGCCCACCCACCCCCAGCCCCTCCCTTCTCAGGGAGGGGAGCAGGTCGCCCCTCAATGCTGACCCTACCCTGCCCCAATTGCGGCGCGCCCGTGACCTTCCGATCGCCGGCGCTGCCCAATCGCGTCTGCGACCATTGCCGCTCGATGCTGGTGCGCAGCGATGTGGGCGTTGGCGTCGCCGGCGAACAGGCGGCACTGCCGTTCGACGTGTCGCCGATCCAGATCGGCACGCGCGGGCGCTTCGACGGGCGGGCGTTCGAGGTGATCGGCCGCGTCCGCTGGTCGTGGGACGACGGGTCGTGGAACGAATGGCTGTGCCTGTTCGAGGGCGGCGTCCACGGCTGGCTGGGCGAGGCGATGGGCGATTTCATGATGACGTTCGAGCGGCCGCTGGCCGAGGTCCGCTCCGCCGAACTCGACCGCATCGCCCGCGGCGCGCCCGCGCTGCCCGGCCGCAAGGCTGAGATCGACGGCGAGGAACTGGCGATCGCCGACGCGCGTGAGGTGTCGTGTATCGCCGCCGAGGGCGAGCTGCCCTTCACCGCCCTGCCCGGCTGGACGATCTACTCCGTCGATCTCAAGGCCGCATCGGGCCGCGCCGCCAGCCTTCAGCGCGAGGGGGGCGAGGCATGGTTCTATGACGGCCGCTATGTGACGCTGGCCGAGCTGTCGGCCAACAACCTGCGCGCGATCGAGGGATGGACGATGCCGCGCTATGGCTGACGCTGCCGTCGCCCAGCCCGCCGCGAAGGCGCTGTCCTGCCCCAATTGCGGCGGCACCGTCACGCTGCGCGCAGCCGGCTATTCCGTCACGGTCGCATGCGAGTATTGCGCGAGCATCCTCGACGTGTCCCAGCCCGAAGTGCGGCTGGTCACGCGCTACAACGAAAAGGCGTCGCGGCTCGCCATCCCGCTCGGCACGCGCGGCACGCTGGACGGGACCGAGTGGGAAGTGGTCGGCTGGATGGCGCGCGACGACAGCGGCTATCCGTGGGAGGAGTTCCTCCTCTTCAATCCCTATCACGGCTATCGCTGGCTGATCGAGCAGCGCGGCGGCTGGAGCTTCGGCGAGCAACTGACCCGGACGCCCGAGGGAAGCTGGGGCGGGCTCAAGGTCGATGGCGAAAGCTACAAGCCCTTCTTCGCCGACGGCACCGCGCGGGTGACCGACGTGGTCGGCGAATTCTACTGGCGGGTGAAGCGCGGCGACACCGTCCGCACCGACGATTGGGTAAGGCCGGGCGCGATGCTGTCGCGCGAGGCGGACGGCAAGGAGGTGAACTGGTCGCGCTCGCGCTGGGTCCCCGCCGCCACGATCGCCGCCGCCTTCGGCGTGGCGGCCGGCGGGAAGCCCTGGCCGCCGCTGCCGCACCAGCCCTCGCCCGCGCTGCCCTTCGTCAAGGGCGGCATCGTCATCGCCATCCTCGCTTTCCTCGCCCTGTTGGTCGGCGCGTCGATCACCGGCGGCGGCCGATCGCTCTGGAACGGGTCGATCGCGATCGCCGCCGATGGTCGTGACCAGCAGGCGACGGTCGGCCCGATCGAACTTACCCGTCCCTATCAACGGGTACGCGTCTCGGCCGACGTGCCCGCGCTGTCGAACGGCTGGGTCGACCTCGACTACACGCTCGTCGATCGCAAGAACCAGGCGAGCTACACCGCGTCGAAGGCGGCGGAGCGCTACACCGGCCGCGACTCGGACGGCGACTGGAGCGAGGGCGACCAGACCGCCGGCGCCGATTTCGCCGCGCTGCCCGCCGGCACCTACGATCTCGTCATCGACTACAAAGGCAACAACTGGGTCGATCCGAACAAGTCTTCGGGCAACTTCTGGGATCCCGGCGCAGGCGAACGGACGCCCGACTGGCGCCGTGATGCCGTCCAGCCGCAGGTGAACATCAGCGTTCGCAGCCGCGGCGGCGCGGGCGGCGGCGTGTTCGTCCTCATGCTGATCCTGATCGTGCTGCCGCTCGGAGCCGGCCTCCTGATCCATGCCCAGTTCGAGGGCGCCCGCCGCGGCGAGAGCGACTTCGCGTCGGGAGGGGACGACGACTGATGCGCACCTCGATCTTTCTCTACGGCCTGTGGTGCCTCGCCATTGTCGGGCTGTTCATGGTCGCCAACACCTATGCCTGGTCGCCGTTCGCGGACGGGCGCAGCGGTCCGCGCGGCAGCGGCGGCGGCGTCATTTTCGTCGGCGGACCCAACCACAAATAAAGGGGATTTCGGATGGTCACCTCGCTCGCCACCCTGCTGAACACACTGCTCTATGCCGGCGTCGGCATCTTCGTGTTCCTCGTCGGTTTCTTCATCCTTGACCTCCTGACCCCCGGCAAGCTCTGGCAGGAGATTCACGACCAGCGGAACATCGGCGTCGCGATCGTCGCGGGGGCGATGGCGCTGGGCCTGGCGATTATCGTCGCTGCCGCCATCCATGGCTGAAGCCGACCCCGCCGCGCGGCCAAAGGTCACGGCGCCGGCGGGGGCACTCCTCGTCTCGGCGTTCGTCGTCGCGACGTGCGGGCTTATATACGAACTGCTCGCGTCGACGATCGCCAGCTACCTGCTCGGCGACAGCGTCACGCAGTTCTCGACCGTCATCGGCACCTATCTGTTCGCGATGGGCATCGGATCGTGGTGCTCGCGCTATGTAAAACGCGGCGAGCTTCGCCTGTTCGTCCGCACCGAATTGCTGATCGCGATTATCGGCGGCTGTTCGGCCGCGCTCCTCTTCATGCTCTTTCCGCTGGTCGAGCATTTCCGCATCGCGCTCTACGGCATCGTGCTGGCGATCGGGTTCCTCGTCGGGCTCGAGATCCCGCTGCTCATCCGCATCCTCAAGGATTTCGATTTCCGCGAGACGGTGTCGAGTGTCCTCACCTTCGACTATGTCGGCGCGCTCGCCGCCTCGCTCCTCTTCCCGCTCGTCCTGATGCCGCATCTCGGCATGATCCGCACGGGTTTCGCATTCGGCATCGCCAATGCGGGCGTCGCGCTCGCCCTCCTGCTCGCGCTCCCGCGCGGACGTCGGATGAAGGGGGAGGTCGCCGCCGCAATCGTCATCCTCCTGCTGCTCGCCGCCGGCTTCGCCGCGTCGGACAAGCTCCAGCGGTTCGGCGAGCAGGCGGGCTATGGCGAGCCCGTCGTCTATGCTCGGTCGAGCCGCTACCAGCGCATCGTCCTGACGCGAAAGGACGACGACCTGCGCCTCTATCTCAACGGCAACCTGCAATTCTCGTCCCGCGACGAGTATCGCTATCACGAGGCGCTGGTGAAGCCCGTGCTGGGCCGCGTCGCCAACCCCGCCAATGTCCTGATCCTGGGCGGCGGCGACGGCCTCGCGGCGCGGGAGGTATTTCGCGACCCCGCCGTCCGCCGCGTGACACTGGTCGATCTCGACCCGGAAATGACCGCGCTGTTCCGCGACACCCCGGCGCTGGCCGAGCTCAATCGCGGCTCGCTGTCCGACCCGCGCATGACCGTCGTCAACGCCGACGCGTTCAGATGGGCGCGAGAGGCCCGGGGACAGTATGACGCGATCATCGTCGATTTCCCCGATCCCGTCGATTATTCGGTGGGCAAGCTCTACACCGACGCCTTCTATACCCAGGTCCGCCGCCTCCTCGCGCCATCGGGCATGATGGTCGTCCAGTCGACCTCGCCGCTGGTGGCGCCCGACGCCTATTGGACGATTTCGACGACGCTGGAGGCAGTGGGGTTCGCAACCAAGGGCTATCACGCCTATGTCCCGAGCTTCGGCGAATGGGGCTACACGCTCGCCGCGCTGCGCCCGATCCCGGCGCACGCCCGGCTGACGCCCGGCCGGTTCGTCACCGCCGCGAGCGAACCGCCGCTGTTCGACTTTCCCCCCGACATGGCCCGCCGCCGGGTCGAGGTGAACCGGCTGGACAATCAGGCGCTGGTCCGCGTCTTCGACACCGCGTGGAGCCGGTATGAAAGCTGACCGACGGGCTGCGCTGTTCGGCCTCGGCGCGGGGGCGGCGGCGCTGGCGGGGGGCGGCGCGGCGCTGGCGTTCCGAGAACCGCCGCTGCCGCCCGGCGCACTTGCCGGCGCGGATCTCGCGCGCGGGCATCGGCTGCGTCAGGGGAAGTTCCCGGCGCCGTCGCGCGAGGAGCAGGTGGGCCTGGCCATCGCCGGCGGCGGGATTTCGGGGCTGTCGGCGGGGTGGACGCTGGCCGAAGCCGGCTTCGACGATTTCGCGCTGCTCGAGTTGGAAGACGAAGCGGGCGGAAACGCGCGCAGCGGCCGCAATGCCGTCAGCGCCTATCCGCTCGGCGCGCACTACCTGCCCATCCCCAATCGCGAGGCGACAGCGCTTCGTCGGATGCTTCAGCGCATGGGGATGATCGTCGGCGAGGCGAACGGCGTGCCGGTCTACGACCCGATGCAGCTTTGCGCCGACCTTCAGGAACGGCTGCTCTGGCGCGGGCGCTGGCAGGAAGGGCTGGTCCCGCGAACCGGCCTTGCGGCCAAGGACAAGGCCGATCTCGCCGCCTTCGACGCCGAGATGGCGCGCGCGAGAGCCGCGATCGGCAGCGACGACCGGCCGGCCTTCACCACGCCGACCGCCTACAGCTCGGCCGATCCGGCATGGCGCGCTCTCGACCGACAGACGTTCGCCGGCTGGCTCGACGCGCGCGGCCTGACCTCGCCGGTCCTACGCGCGCACGTCCGCTATTCGATGCGCGACGATTACGGAACCGAGCCGGAGCACGTGTCCGCCTGGGCCGGCGTGCATTACTGGGCGGGCCGCCGCGGGTTCGCTGCGCCCGACGTCGCCGACAACGTGCTGACCTGGCCGGTCGGCAACGGGCACCTTGCCGGCCTGATGGCGAAGCGCCTCGGCGATCGCATCCGTGCTGGCCGCATCGTCCATGCCGTCACCCGCACCGACGACGGCGTCGCGATCGACAGCTTCGACGTCGCAAGCGGCGACACCGTCCGCACGCACGCCCGCGCCGCCATTCTGGCGATGCCGCTGTTCGTCACCGCGCGGCTGGTCCCGGAGATCGATGCGAAGCCCTGCACCTACGCCCCCTGGATCGTCGCCAACGTCACCGTGGCACAGCCGCCGCGCGGGACGGGCGCGCCGCTCGCTTGGGACAATGTTTCGACCACCAGCGAATCGCTCGGCTACGTCGTCGCGACGCATCAGGACGCGTCGGCCCCCGCCGGCGCGACGGTGCTGAGCTGGTACATGCCGCTGTCGAGCATGGCGCCGGCCAGCGCCCGTCGCCTGATGCTCGAGCGCCCCGCCGACGAGTGGAAGCGGATCGTTCGCGACGACCTGCTCGCCATGCACCCGGAACTCGACATCGGCGAGATCGCGCTGTGGCGCTGGGGCCATGCGATGATCCGCCCGACGCCCGGCTATGTCTGGGGCGCCGCCCCGCGCCACCGCGTCGACCCGCCGCTGTTCCTCGCGCACAGCGACCTGTCGGGGCTTTCGTTGTTCGAGGAAGCGCATTTCCACGGCACCCAGGCGGCGGAGGCGGCGATGACGACGCTCGGCCACGCGCACGAGACGCTGATATGACGCCCCCGCCCCCTTATGACGGCGTGCACCTGATCGCCGACCTGTCCGGCGGCCGGGGGCTCGACGATGCGACATTGATCGAACGCGCGCTGCGCGAGGCGGCGGCGGCAGCGCGCGCGACGCTGCTGGAGGTACGCCTCCATGCCTTCGGGCCGGGGCAAGGGATCACTGGCGTCGCGCTGCTCGCCGAATCCCACATCTCGATCCATTCCTGGCCCGAGCACGGCTATGCCGCAGTCGACATCTTCGTCTGCGGTCGCCGCTGCGATCCCGATGCGGCGCTCGCGACACTGGTTGAGATGCTCGGTGCGACCCTCCACAGCGAGCGGCGCATCGCCCGAGGCTTCGGCGTCGTTCAACCGGCGTAGGCGGCCGCGTTCCGCAGATCCTCCACGAACCGCGCATATTCCTCCTCGGTCTGCACCTTGTCGGGCAGGCGCAGGAGGAAGCTCGGATGCACCGTGATCCACCCCTCCCCGCCGTCCGCCAACGCGATCGGTCGCCCGCGTTCGCGCGAGATCGTCACCGTCTTCCCCGTCAGCGACCGCGCCGCCGTCGCGCCCAGCGCCACGGTCAGCTTCGGCGTCAGCAGCATCCGCTCCTGCTCCACCCACCAGCGGCACGCGTCGATTTCGCCCGCATCAGGCTTGGCATGGATGCGCCGCTTGCCGCGCGGCTCGAACTTGAAGTGCTTGACCGCGTTGGTGACATACACGGTGTCGCGGTCGATCCCCGCCTCGCCCATCGCCCGGTCGAACACCTGCCCCGCCGGGCCGACGAACGGGCGACCGGCCAGATCTTCCTGATCCCCCGGCTGCTCGCCGACGAACATCATTCGCGCATCGAGCGGCCCCTCCCCGAACACGGTCTGCGTCGCGGGTTGGTACAGGTGGCAGCGGGTGCAGCCCATCGCCTCCTCGCGCAGCGCCGCCCACGCGCCCTCGACATTCCCGCCCGGCGTCGCCGCCCTTGCCGTCTCGATCATCGCCGTCTCCCGCGCCCGCGCTCCCGCGATCAGCTCGCCGACCAGTGCCGTCTCGGGCATGTTCTTCCAGTATTTGCGCGGCATCTCGCGCAGCATTGCCCCGACCTTCAGCCGCGCGGGATTGAAGATCGACGCATAATAGGTCTTCCACACCGCTTCGATCGGATCACCGTCGGGCGCATCGGCCTTCGCCGCGCCCGGCCCCTCGCGCAGCGTCTGCGTATCCCAGTGGAGCGACACTTCGGGCGACAGGATCGACCAGCGCATCGTGTTGAAGCGATTGACGAAGAAGGCGGCGTTGGCGCGGACGATGTGATGTTCGGGCTCGAACCAGGCGACGAAACGCTCGCCGTCATCGTCGGGCACCTCGCGAAAGCGCAGGAACGCGCGCATCTTGTGGATATCGCGCCGTACCGCCTTGGTCATTTCGTCGAGGCGGCGGCGCGCGGGGTCGGCGCGGTCGTCGATCAGGCGGGGCTGGTCGATCAACCGCACCAGCATCGCATATAGCCGCGCAAATCGCTCGGGGTCGCTGTGCAGCACAACGCTGTGCGCCAAGTCGATGAACGCCTTGGGCACGCGGAACGCCGGCGGCGGTGCGGGCGGCGACGGCTCCAGCGAGGGCACTTCCTCGGCGAACAGGTCCGTCGCGTGCCCCGCCACCTGCCAGATTACCCGGTCCGGGGGCACTCTATCGGTTGCGAGCGCCCGCGCGGCGTCCCGCCACCCCTCGAAATCGTCGGGGGCGTCGAGGCGCGCGACACGGATGCCCATGGGCCAGGCTTACTCGCGATCGTCGCCGGGCTCGCTCGCCTCGGCGAGTTCCAGTTCCTTGGGCTTGCGCGCCTCGAACACCTTGGCGAGCTTTGCGACCTCCGCATCGTCGAGGTCCTTGGCCGCCTCGGGGAACATCTCTTCCTCTTCCTCGTCGATGTGATGCTCGTAGCGATGACGCATCTCGTCGAACTTCGCCTTCCACTCGGACGTGGCGGGGTCGAGCTCGGCCATCTCCTCGAAGAAGTCGTCGATTTCCTTGTGCTCCGACACCGAATGCCGGGCCTCGTCGCGCAGGTCGGGCTTGGCAAGCATCGTCGCATAGAGCGACTCTTCCTCGGCGGCGGCGTGGGCCGTCACCTCGACGCGGAACTGCTCGAACAGGTCGGCGCGCTCGCCCTCATCGGCGGCCTCGATCTGCTTCAACAGCTTGCGGTGGAGGTCGTGATCCTTCTTCAAGTCTTCGAAGATTTTCGCATCGGCCATGGTGATTTCCTCGATCAGGGGTTCGGGCATCCAACCCGCCGCACCGCTGCGCGTTTCACCTGCGAACCGCTATCAGGCAGCGAACAGTTCAAGCTGCTCGCGCTTCGGCGCCACCAGCGGCTTCAGGTCAGCGCGATCGGTCAGCAGCGCCGGCCTCCACCCCTCCGCCACGATGAACGGCCGCACCTTCGCCACCGACACCGTCAGCCTCGCCACGTCGTCGAGCGACAGGCGCCGCCACTTGCGAGCCTTGAGGATCGAGTTGACCGCCTTCACCCCCAGCCCCGGCACGCGCAGCAGGTCCTCGCGCGCCGCGCGGTTCACGTCGACCGGAAACCGCTCGCGAAACTTGAGCGCCCAGGCGAGCTTGGGATCGATGTCGAGCGGCATCATCCCCGTCGCCGGATCGGCCGCCGCCGCCACCTCGCCCGGCGCATAGTCGTAGAACCGCATCAGCCAGTCCGATTGATACAGCCGGTGCTCACGCATCAGCGGCGGGCGCTGAAGCGGCAGCACTGCACTCGCCTCCGGGATCGGGCTGAATGCGGAATAATAGACGCGGCGAAGGCTGAAGCGATCGTAGAGCGTCGCCGCCTTGGTCACGATATCGCGGTCGGTGGCGGCATCGGCGCCGACGATCATCTGCGTCGACTGGCCCGCGGGCGCGAAGCGGGGGGCGGAGCGATAGCGTTTGCGCGCATCGGCGGTGTCGACGATCGCGGTCTTCATGTCGCGCATCGCCCCCTCGATCCGCGTCGCCGACTTTTCGGGCGCGAGGCGGGTAAGCCCCGGCAGCGTCGGCAGCTCGACGTTGATCGACACGCGATCCGCATGCAGGCCCGCCAACCGGACCAGTTCCGGATCGGCGTCGGGAATCGTCTTCAGGTGGATATAGCCGCGGAACTGATGATCCTCGCGCAGCGACCGCGCGACCTCGACGATCTGCTCCATCGTATAGTCGGGCGAGCGGATGATCCCCGACGACAGGAACAGCCCCTCGATATAATTGCGCTTGTAGAAGCTCATCGTCAGCGCGACGACCTCCTGCGCGGTAAAGCGCGCGCGGCGGACGTTCGAGGACTTGCGATTGATGCAGTAATGACAGTCGAAGATGCAGCTGTTGGTCAGCAGGATCTTGAGCAGGCTGATGCAGCGGCCATCGGGGGCGTAGGCATGACAGATGCCCATCCCCTCGGTCGACCCGATCCCTTCGCCGCCGGCCGAATTGCGCTTGGTCGTGCCCGACGATGCGCAAGAGGCATCGTACTTGGCCGCGTCCGCCAAAATGCCAAGCTTTTCACGAACGTCGAGCTGCGCCATCCGTTCGATATATGTTCGCAGGATGCGACTGTCGAGAGAGCGCGATCACAAGCGCGCCAAACAGCGACGCCGCGGTGGCGGCCCACATCGCCAGCCCCTGCCACGGCGTCCAGCCAAAGAACTCGTTTGCCACGGTGCGCAGATAGCCCGGCCAGAACCGCTCGCGCCACACCCCGTCGAACAGCGCATTCTCGGCGCTCCAGGCGGCGGTGATCTCGGCCGACGCAATCGTCAGGTTGATCGCGATGCTCGCCGCGAGCAGCACGGACAGCGCAACGCGCCCCACTCGCCCCGCCGCCGCCCAGACGCTCGGCAGCACGAGCGACAGGAACGCGATCGCCGGCATTGCATGGCGCGGCCCCGTCGAATTGCCGCCATCCCAATAGACATAGGACGCGTTGTAGAGGAACGCCGCCACCGCCCCGCCGGCCGCCAGCACCGCCAGATCGCGCCAACCACGCCGCCACAACAGCCACAGCCCCGGCAACGCGGCCAGCAGAACGGGCGCAACCCAGAGCATCCCGCGGTGCCGGCCCACCAAAATCTCTGCCAGCACCGCCGCGTGCGGATAGGTAAGGCCGAACAGCCCCTGCTGCATCCCCTCCCAGCCGACCACGCCCTCGTAACCCAGCCGGAACGGCGTGCCGAACGCAAACAGGTTATAGGCAAGCAGTGGGATCATCGCCGCCGCGCCGGCCAGCACCGCGCTGCCGGCCGCGCACGCGGCCTCTGCCCGCGAAATCGCTTGCATTCGCCAGAGCGCAAAGACGCCGACGGGCAAGGCGAAGAGCAGCGCGCTATGCTCGATCACCAGCGTCCAGCCGAGCGCCAGCCCCGCCAGCGGCGCATCTCCCCGGCTGCGATCGTCGCTCGTCCCCTTAAGAATCAGCCGCACTGCGATCACCAGCAGCGAAGCGACCGCACAATGCCCGAACAGCGTCGTTGCCCAGCCCCAGAGCGGCGTGCCAAGCGCGAACGCGAGCGCGCCGAACGCCCCCGCCCCGGCCGATCCCGTCACGCGCCGCCCGATATCCATCAGCGCGACCGCGGCGAGCGCAAGCAACGTCGCGTTGATCGCCGCCGCCGTCAGCCACTGGCGCAGCTTCATATAGCGGTCGAATGCCGGATCGGTCGTCACCAGTACCTTGCCCTCGGCACTGTCCCCAGTCGCGGTGTCGATAGCGGCGACCACCGGCACCGCCATCAGCGTCATGCCCGGCGGCTTGTCGAGATAGAAATGCGCACCGAACCGCGCCTTGTCGATCGTCAGCGCCTCGAACCGGTCGATCGCGGCATCTTGCCGCTCGGCGATCCCGATCGCGGCGAACAGGCGGACCGCGCTGTTAGGATTCCAGTGCCACGACCCGAACCACGCCGCGGACAGCCAGACGAGCGCGAACAGCAGGATCGACGGCCGGGGCATCCGTGCTGGCTAGCGGAAAAGCGCAACGGCCCGCAACCAGCGTTGGTGCGGTGCAGCATAGTCTGCTAGGGAATGGATCGACAGCGCAGGAGCAAGCCGATGTCGACGCGCACGAACGCCTACGCCGATTGGGCCATCCTCGGATACCAGACCTGGCTGCTCGGGGTCGAAGCCTCGATCGTCATTGCCACGCGCCTCAACGGGCTCGCCTGGCAGGCGCCGGGGTCGGACAAGGAAGTCGTGCGGATGGTGAGCGAGAAGATCGCTGCGATCACCGAGCTTCAGATGCGCTATCTGACCGGCGGCATGGGTTCGACCCCGCTCGCCGCCTCGCAGAAGACCGTGCAGCATTACCGGCGCAAGGTCGCGGCCAACCGGCGCCGGCTGTCGCGTTAGGCGTCAGTCGCCCAGGACGTTCTGCGCTTCCTTGCGCTGCTTGCGCTCCGCCTTGTTGATCGCCGCCGCCTGACCGAAACAGCCGGTCGCGCCGCCGATACCGACCGCCGAACAACTGCCGATCCCCGACTGCCCGGCATTCAGCGTGCCGTCGACGCGGGTCGCCCATGCCTGGTTCTGTGGCGTCACTTCGAGCTCGCGCAGTTCCTGCGGGATGCGGAAGCGCTCGGCCTCGCTCTTGCGGACGCAGACGACGATCTCCTCGCCGTCGGCGTTGGTCGGGCACTTGTCGTTGCCGTAGATGTAGAGGACGCCGTTCTGCGTCTGCGCCGCGGCGGGCGCGGGGATCGAGGCGGCACCGATCGTGGCGGCAGCAGCGAAAATGGCGATCGATTTGAACGTCATGAAATATCTCCTGCCGGAAGAACGCCCGGCGCTGCGAACGGTGCCCGGCGGGCGTATCAGATGCGCTTCGAAATGGCGATGGCGGCGCGGCACCCGGCGCGGATCACGGCGCTCATCAGCGGATAGGCCGGCGCCTGCTCCGCCCCGGCGGCGAGCGCGGCTTCCTTGTGCTCGAGCTCCTCGGCCTGGAACTGGCGGATATGCGCGGCCAAGTCTGGGTCGTCGTCGCCCAGCTCGGCAAGCTGGTCGGCATAATGCTTGTCGATTTCGGTCTCGACCGCGGCGGTGCAGGCCATCGCCGCCTCCGGCCCGATCGCCGCGGTCACCGCGCCGAGCGCAAAGCCGGCGACGTTCCAGAACGGCTGGAGCAGCGTCGGGCGCACCCCGCGCTCGGCGATCAGCCGGTCGAAATATTCGCGATGGCGCGCTTCCTGCTGCGCCATGCCGGCGATTTCCGCCGCGTGCGGGCCCTGATCGCCGAGGATCGCGAGCTGGCCGGCATAGATGCGCGTTGCGCCATATTCGCCCGCCTGATCGACCCGGATCATCGACCGGATCCTCTCGCGCCGGTCGCCCGGTCGCCATGCCATGTCCGTCATAGGCTCCGCCTCTTGAACGCGAGTACCAGAATGATCGCGGCACCCGTCAGCGAGAAGATGGCGTTGAAACCCGCGAGCGAAATACCCCCCAACGTCCATTGCGGCACGTCGCAGCGAATGAGCGGCCGCGACAGAATGTCGGCGAGCAGGTCGCCGCCGCGCGGCGCCGGCGCGGTGCAGGCGGTGATCCCCTCCCACCAGTGATATTCGACGCCCGCGTGAAACGCGCCGATCGCCCCGCTGACCGCGATCAAGAGAGCAGCGAGCATCACCATCGCGCGCTTCGCCGCGGTGCCGGGGATCACAAACGCCAGCAGCGCGGGGACGAGCGCGGCATAATGCGGCCAACGCTGCCAATGGCACATCTCGCACGGATAGAGTCCGCCGATCAGTTGCGATCCCCACGCGCCGGCGAGCAGCACGGCGGGCACGACGAGCGCGAGCAGCCGCGCCTGGACGAGCGAACGGGGCATCGGCTCAGCGTTTCGCCGCGGCCTTCGCCGGCGCCGTTGCCGCCACCTGGGCGGTCGGGGCACCGAGCCGTGCGATCGTCTTCACCGCATAGTCGAGCTGGAAGTCCTCGACCCCCTGCTTCTTCAACTGCTCGGCGGTGGCGGCGAAGCGCGGATCGGTCTTGGCGTCCTCCTCCAACACCTTGTTGTCGACCTTGGCCTCGTTGATGAGGTGACGGCGCAGATCGGCCTCGCGGAACACCGGGCGCGACTTGTAATCCTCATCGGTCAGCTGTGGCACGGCGAGATCGGGCTCGATCCCCCCTTCCTGCACCGACCGGCCCGAGGGCGTGAAGTAGCGCGCGGTCGTCAGGCGCAGCGCGTTCGACGGCCCGAGTTGCAGCAGCGTCTGCACCGATCCCTTGCCAAAGGTGCGCTCGCCCATGACGATCGCGCGGTGATGATCCTGGAGGGCGCCCGCGACGATTTCACTGGCAGACGCGGTGCCTGCATCGACCAGCACGATGATCGGCAGCCCGCCCGCCAGATCGCCGGCGCGGGCATAGTAACGCTCGATATCCGCCTTCTCGCGCCCGCGCTGCGACACGATCTCGCCGCGCTCGAGGAACGCATCGGACACTTCGATCGCCTGCGTCAGCAAGCCGCCTCCGTTCGAGCGCAGGTCGACGATATAGCCTGTCGGCTTGTGCCCCAGCGACTTGTCGATCGCCATGATCGCCGCGCGCGTATCTGCGCCGGTGGAGGCGGAGAAGGTGTTGATGTTGATGATGCCGACGCCGTTCTTGACCTCCCACTTCACCGGCTTCTGCACGATCACCTCGCGCGCCATGGTGAGTTCCATCGGCTTGTCGCGGCCGGGACGGACGACGGTCAGCGTGACCTTGGTTCCCGGCTGGCCGCGCATCCCCTCAATCGCCTCGTCCAGCGCCTCGCCGAAGATGAGCTTGCCGTTGATGTGAGTGATATAGTCGCCGGCCTTGATACCCGCACGCGCGGCGGGCGAGTCCTCGGTCGGGGCGATCACCTTGACCGCGCCGTCCTCCTGCGTGACCGTGAGGCCGAGGCCGCCGTAATTGCCCTCGGTCTGGATGCGCATATTCTCGAAATCGAGCGCATCGACATAGGAACTATGCGGGTCGAGCGCCGCGAGCATCCCCTGGATCGCCCCCTTCACCAGCGTCTTGTCGTCGACCTTGTCGACATATTCGGACTTCACGCGGTTATAGACGTCCATGAACAGGTCGAGCTCGCGATAGCTGTTGCTATCGACCTGGGCCATCGCCCCCGTTGCCAGCGGCACCATCGCGATGGCGGCGGTTGCGGCGAAAGCCTGAAGCAGCGGGCGGGCCATGGAACGCAATTCCTTTTCGAACTCTGTGGGCAGAGATAGCGGCAAGTTGCGTGCCCTTAAAGCCGAACGCACAAGTTTATCGGAGCAGCGCGACAAGGTCGAACGGCTGGCCGCGGCGGCGCAGTTCGACCGTGACACGCGGCCCGGCGCGGCCGAGCGGCATCCCCGCCCCCACCATCGCTCCGCGCGCGACCTGTGCGCTGTCCAAGCCCGAAATGAGGGTCGTCCACCCTTCGCCATGATCGAGGATCACAACGGTGCCGTACCCGCCGAAGCGGCGCGCGAACATCACCCGGCCCGGCGCCGGCGCGATGACAGGCGCGCCCGCCGCGGTCTCGATCGTCAATCCGCGCGAGCGAACGCCGCTGTCGCTGATCTCGCCCAGCCCGGTGGCGATGCGTCCGCGGACGGGCAGGCGATAGGCGGGCGCACTTTCAGCCTCTTCGGCGGCCGTATCCGGGCGGGGCAGCGGCTCGCCGAGCATCAGCAACCGCGCCCGGGTCGTTTCCGCCGCATCGGCGACCGCAAGCTGATCGACGATATCGCGCGCCTCCTCGCCCAGCGCGATCGCACGGTCCGATTCGACTAGGGCCCCGCGCGCAAGCTGGCGCGAGCGAAGGCGGCTGGCGCTTTCAAGTTCGAGCAGCTTCTGCCGCTCGCTCTCCAGTCGCACGCGCCCGTCGCGCAGGCTGGCGGCGGCAAGCTCGGCACCGCGGCGCAGGCGGCGGGTGCGCTCGATCTCGCCCTGTACCGCGGCGCTGCGCGCCTTCACGATCGGAACGATCCCCGCGAGGAGCGCGCGGACATGCACCGCGTCGCGCGTCGACCCGGGCTGGAGCAGCGCCAGCGATGCGGGCCGGCGCGCCAGCGATTGCAGCGCCGCGACCAGCCGCATGGTCGGCGCACGCTGCGTATCGAGGCGGCGGCGCTGCGCGGTGAGCGCCCGATCGACGAGAACGATGCGCGCACGCGCGGCGGCGATGTTGGCCTCGGCAGCCTCTGCGCGGGCAGCGACCGCGGCCTGTTCGCGCCGGGCGCGTTCTGCCTCACCCTTGGCCGCGGCGGCCTGTCGTTCGAGGGCTTCGGCACGCACCTCGGCCGCGCGCGACGCGCGGTTGGCGCGGGTCAGGGCCGCACGCTGATCGACGCCCGCCTGCTGCGCGCCCGTCGCCACCGGCAGCAGCAGCACCGGCAGCGCGACCAGGGCGAGCGCGCGCCTCATCCCTCGCGGTGATAGGGGTGGCCGGCGAGGATGCTCGTCGCGCGCCACAATTGCTCGGCCAGCATCGCGCGGGCCATCAGGTGCGGCCACGTCATCCGCCCAAAAGCGATCAGCCAGTCGGCCCCTGCTCGCTCCGCATCGCCGAAACCGTCGGCGGCGCCCAGCATGAAGCGCACCTCGCGAACACCGTCGTCGCGCCAGCGGCCGAGCTTCTCGGCAAAGGCCATGCTGGCGGGCTGCTCGCCCTTCTCGTCGAGCAGGACGATCCGCGTCCCCGCCTCGATCGCGGGCACCTTGCCGCCGGTGTCGGGCAGTTCGGTCACGCGCACCGGCCAGCCGACGCGCTTCAGATAGCGGTCGACCAGTTCGGCCTCAGGCCCGCGGCCAATCCGCCCGCGCGCGACGACGTGGAGGAGCAAGCGTCGCCGTCAGTTTTCGGCGGCCGGGGCCGGCGGCGGGGTCGGCGCGTCGCCAAACGCCCACATCCGCTCCAGATTGTAGAAGCTGCGCACCTCGGGCCGGAACAGGTGGACGATGACGTCGCCGGCATCGATCAGCACCCAGTCGGCGTTGGTCAGCCCCTCGACCTTGGCGATCACGCCGCGCTCGCGCTTGATCCGCTCGGCCAGCTTCTGCGCCATCGAGGCGACCTGACGCGTCGAACGGCCCGACGAGATCACCATATAGTCGGCGATGCTCGACTTGCCGGTGAGCGGGATCGAAACCGTCTCAAGCGCCTGATCGTCGTCCAGTGACGCCAGGACGAGGGCGTGCAGCGCCTCTGCCGGGTCGGCGTCGGGCGTGGACGAAACGGGACGGGTCTGGGACAATGCTGCTCCTAGGCGCGTGCGGAAGAAGATGGGGAACGCCGGCCCTTCAGGTAACGGCGGTGCCAGGCAGGATCGGCGGCACGGATGCCGGTCGCCGAACGTCGGTCGGGGCGGAAGCGCAGCAGCACGAGGCCGGGCAATCTCCACTCGTCCCATCGTCTTGCCTGGCCTGCGGGCCGCACAGCGCGCCGCAGCCAACCCATCGCGGGACTTGCGAGGGCCCCTCCGTCATAGCCCGGACGCGCGACAACCGCAATCGGCACCGCGCGCGCGATATCGCGCCATCGCTTCCAACGGTGGAACCCGCCCAGGTTGTCGGCCCCCATGATCCAGACGAATCGCTTTTTCGGATACAGCCGCGGCAGCTTTTCGAGCAGATCGACGGTGTAGCGCGTGCCGAGCTTCGCCTCGACCGTCGACACCCGGATCGGCGCGTGCCGCGCCACCGCATTCGCGGACGCGACCCGGGCGGCATAGGGTGCCATGTCCCCCGCCGCTTCCTTCAACGGATTGCCGGGCGAGACCAGCCACCACACCTCGTCCAGGTCGAGCGCCCGCAGCGCCTGCATCGCGACATAGCGGTGCCCGCCATGCGCCGGGTTGAACGACCCGCCCATCAGGCCGATCCGCCGCGCGGTCATGGCCGAGTCTGGCCGGTACCGCGGACCTGCCATTTGTAGGTCGTCAGCCCCTCCAGCGCGACCGGCCCCCGGGCATGGAGCCGGCCGGTGGCGATGCCGATCTCCGCGCCCAGCCCGAACTCGCCGCCATCGGCGAACTGGGTGGAGGCGTTCCAAATGACGATCGCCGAGTCGACCTCGGCCAGGAAGCGTTCGGCCGCGGCCGCATCCTCGGTCACGATCGCATCGGTGTGGTGCGAACCGTGCCGCTCGACATGCGCGATCGCAGCGTCAAGGTCATCGACGAACCCGACGCTCAGCACCGCGTCGAGATATTCGGTGTCCCAATCCGCCTCCTCGACCGCGACGACGCGCGGGTCGAGTGCCTGTACTTGCGCGTCGCCGCGGACCTCGCAGCCCCTGTCGGCAAGCGCCGCGACGATCCGGGCAGGCTCGGCAAAGCCGCGGTCGATCAGCAGCGTCTCGGTCGCGCCGCAGACGCCGGTGCGCCGCAGCTTGGCATTGACCGCCAGCGCCTCGGCCTTCGCCGGGTCGGCGGCGGCGTGGATGTAGGTGTGGTTGAGCCCGTCGAGATGCGCGAGCACCGGCACTCGCGCCTCCGCCTGCACCCGCGCGACCAGGCTCTTGCCCCCGCGCGGGATGATGAGATCGACGAGGCCAGCCGCCCCGAGCATCGCGCCCACCGCCGCGCGGTCGGTCGTCTCGACCAGTTGCACCGCATCGGCGGGCAGTCCCGCTTCAGTCAGCCCGGCGACCAGCGCCGCGTGCATTGCCCGGTTGGTGCCGATCGCCTCCGACCCGCCGCGCAGGATCGCGGCATTGCCCGCCATCACCGCCAGCGCGCCGGCATCGGCGGTCACGTTGGGCCGGCTTTCGAAGATGATGCCGAGGACTCCTATCGGCACCCGGACGCGAGTCAGTTCGAGCCCGTTCGGCCGCTCGCGCCGGTCGATCGCCGAACCCACCGGATCGTCGAGCCCCGCCACCGCCTCGACCCCCGCCGCGACCCCTTCGAGCCGATCTGGATCGAGCCGCAGCCGGTCGAGCATCGCGCCCGACAAGCCGCCCGCCTCCGCCCGCGCGAGATCGTCCGCGTTGGCCGTCAGGATCGCGTCCGCCGCCCCGCGAATCGCCGCCGCCGCCGCCCGCAATCCTGCGCGCTTCGTCTCGGTCCGCGTGCGCGCGAGTTCACGTGCGGCGGCACGGGCGCGCGTGCCGGTGGCGATCATCCATTGCTGCCAGTCAGGATCGGTCATCCGCGTTCTGTCGCGCAACCGCCGCCGCGGTGCAACGAAGTTGCGCTCGCACCGGCGAAAGCTTCGCGAAAGCCGCTCGCATCCGTCATAGCTTCGCGATACACCGCGCCTCATGTCGGGGGAAATCGAGGGGCTCGGCGATCTCGCCACCGGCGCGCTAATGGCGCGCGCGGTCGATCGTCATGGCAACAACCATGCGGGGCATGAGGGCCATGGCCCCTGCCTGAATTGCGGGACGACGCTGGTCGGCGAGCACTGCCATGCCTGCGGGCAGGCGGCGCATCTGCACCGCTCGGTGGGGGCGATCTGGCACGACCTGCTCCACGGCGTCCTGCATTTCGAGGGGCGGATGTGGTCGACGCTGCCGATGCTGATCCGCCGCCCCGGCGAGCTTACCCGCCGCTATATCGAGGGCGAGCGCGCCAAGTTCGTGTCGCCGATGGCGATGTTCCTGTTCTCGGTCTTCACGCTGTTCGCGGTGCTCTCGATCCTCGGCATCTCGCCCCCTGCCGATGTCGGCAATGCCACGGGCAAGGTCGCGTCGGGGATGGAGGAGGCCAAGAAGGAACTCGCCTCGACCCGAGAAGTGCAGCTCAAGCGGCTGAACGACCCGGCGGGCAATGCCGCGAGCAAGGCGAAGGCACAGACCCGGCTGGTCGAGATCGACCGCGAGCTTCGCGTCATCGCCGAAGCGCAGCCGGTCTTCAAACCGCAGGAAGAGGGGCTGTCGGGCGTCAAGACCGGCTGGACGCGCCTCGACCACGGGATCGAGAAGGCATCGAAAAACCCCGGCCTTGCGCTCTACAAGCTACAGGCGAACAGCTACAAATTCTCGTGGTTGCTGATCCCGCTGTCGGTGCCGTTCGTGTGGATCATGTTCGCGTGGAAGCGTCAGTATCGCGCCTATGACCATGCGGTGTTCGTCACCTATTCGCTCGCCTTCATGTCGCTCCTGTTCATCGTCCTGACGATCATGAGCGCGGTCGGGGTACCGATGCAGCTGCTGGCCCTGGCGGGCTTCGCGATCCCGCCCTTCCACATCTATCGCCAGCTCCGCGGCGCCTATCGCCTCGGCCGTGTCTCGGCACTGGCGCGCACGGCGGTGATGCTCGTCTTCGTACAGGTCATTGCCGCGCTGTTCCTGATGCTCGTGCTGGGGCTCGGCCTGGTCGGCTGAGTTCCGGCTCGATCAGGCCGCGACACGCTTCACGAAGTCGGTCGCGCTCGACTTGAGCGAATCGAGGTCGCCCTCGAACGCCACCACGCCCTGCCCCACGGCGTCGATGCCGCTCGCCACCGCCTCGGTATCCTCGCGGATCGCGGCGATGGTGTTCGACATCGAGTCGGCGGCGAGCGCGGTTTCGTCGACGGCGGCGGTGATCGCGGTCACGGTCTGTGCCTGCGCCTCCATCGCCCGGCGAATGCGGTTGGCCGAATCCTGAACCTCGTCCACCGTCGTGCGGATCGAGGCGGAGGTATCGACCGTCAGTCGCGTCGCCGACTGAATCGCCGCGATCTTGGCCGCGATGTCGTCGGTCGCGCGCGCGGTCTGATTGGCGAGGCTCTTCACCTCCTGCGCGACGACCGCGAAGCCGCGACCGGCGTCACCAGCGCGTGCCGCCTCGATCGTCGCGTTGAGCGCAAGCAGGTTGGTCTGCCCGGCGATCTCGCGGATTAGGCCGAGGATCGATTCGATCGACTTGGCATGGTCCGACAGCGTGCCGGAGGTTTCGACCGCCGCCCCCGCCTGTGCGCTCGCGCGAGTCGCGATCTCGGCCGCAGCCTCCACCTCCGCCCGGGCATCCTCGATCGCGCGGATCAGGCCCGCCGCGGTCTGCGCCGCCTCGCGCATCGCCACCGCCGACTGTTCGGCCGCGGCGGCGACTTCGCTCGCCTTGCCCAGCATGCCCCGCGCCGATCCCGACGCCGCCTGTGCCTGGCCGCGCAGCGCCGAGCCCTCGTGGCTTGCCCGCTCGACGCTCGAGACGATCTTGTCGCGGAACTCGCCCGCCAGCTTTTCGCGCTGGCGGTCGTTGCCGAACGCGACATGCTCGGCGTAGATCGCGACGGTCAGGTCGGTTTCCAGCGCCGACAGCCGCATCAGCGTGTCGATCAGCGCGGCAAGCTCGGGATCGCCCTGCGGAACGCGCTTCAGAAGGATGTCGAGCGCCACGCGGTCGCTGGCGTTGATCATCGACAACAGCGCCATCGGCGGCACGTCGGCGGCATAGGCAGCAGCGACCGACCGCTCGATCGACTCGATCCAGGCATGGCCCGCCGTGTCGAGGAAGCGATTGCGCAGGAAGGTGACGCCCACGTCGATCATCTTCTCGGTCTCGTACGGCGCCCAGGTACGCGTGTCCGAGAAGCAGCGGATCCAGTGCCGCCAATAGGCCTCCGCCACCGCGCGGATGTCGGCCTCGATCAGGGTCCAGACGCGGCGCGCGCCGTCGATCATCCCGCCGTCGAAGTCGAAGACACGCAGCCGCGCGCCGATCTCGACCTGGCGGGCGATCGAACCCGGCTCGGGCAAATCCTTGTTCTGCATGGCGTCGTCGGCCCTTGTGACTATCTATACGGCAACAGGCCCCCTCGCCCGCACCTGCCCATGGGTTTAGGCCGCCATCCGTTAAGAGGCGGTTAGCCACGGACCGGGATCGGGTCACGGACCAAGGGCCGATCTTGCATCTGCGAAGAACGGGGGCCATTAGCGCCCCTGAAAGGAACAGACCTCGTGGCATCAAAACCCGTGAACCGGCCGCTCTCCCCGCATCTGTCGATCTGGAAATGGGGGCCGCACATGACGGTCTCGATCGCGCATCGCGTGACCGGCAGCGGCATGGCCACGGTGGGTTCGATCCTGCTCGTCGCCTGGCTCGCCAGCGCCGCGGCGGGCGAGGAGGCGTACGGCGTGTTCCGGGGTCTGTTCACCACCGCCGACGGCAGCCTCAACATCGTCGGCTATGTCCTCGGCATCGGCCTGACGTTCAGCTTCTTCCAGCACATGGCCTCGGGCGTCCGGCATCTCGTGCTCGACACCGGCGCCGGTTATGAGCTCAAGCGGAACAAGATGGGCGCGCAGGCGACTTTCGCCTTCTCGATCCTCGCCACCCTCGCCTTCTGGGCGTTTCTGACCGTGGGGAAGTAACATGCGTACCAGCATCGGCCGCGTCCGCGGCCTCGGCTCCGCCAAGGAAGGCGCGCACCATTGGTGGACGCACCGCCTGACCGCGGGCAGCAACCTGCTCCTCATGCTCTGGTTCATCGCCTCGATCGCGATGCTGCCGGGCTATGACTACGCGACGATCCAGTCCTGGCTGTCGAGCCCCTGGGCGGCGGTGCCGATGGCGCTGCTGATCGTCAGCGTGTTCATGCACTTCAAGCTCGGCCTGCAGGTCGTGATTGAGGATTACAGCCACGCCGAATCGCGCGTCGTGCTGCTGGTCCTCCTCAACCTCTTCGTCGTCGGCCTCGGGGCCACGGCGATCTTCTCGATCCTCAAGCTCGCCTTTGCGGCGGGAGCGGTTTCCTGATGAGCGACGCCTACAAGATCATCGACCACAGCTATGACGCGATCGTCGTCGGCGCGGGCGGCTCGGGCCTGCGCGCGACGATGGGTGCGGCCGAAGCGGGCCTCAAGACCGCCTGCATCACCAAGGTGTTCCCGACGCGCAGCCACACCGTCGCGGCACAGGGCGGCATCGCCGCCAGCCTCGGCAACAATTCGCCCGACCACTGGTCGTGGCACATGTACGATACCGTCAAGGGCTCCGACTGGCTCGGCGACCAGGACGCGATCGAGTACATGGTGCGAGAGGCACCGGCCGCGGTCTATGAGCTCGAGCACGCGGGCGTGCCGTTCAGCCGCAACGACGACGGCACCATCTATCAGCGCCCGTTCGGCGGCCACATGCAGAACATGGGTGAAGGCCCGCCGGTCCAGCGCACCTGCGCCGCCGCCGACCGCACCGGCCACGCGATGCTCCATGCGCTCTATCAGCAGAGCCTGAAGTACGACGCCGACTTCTTCATCGAGTATTTCGCGCTCGACCTCATCATGGAGGACGGCGCCTGCCGCGGCGTGATCGCGCTGTGCATGGAGGACGGCTCGATCCACCGCTTCCGCGCGCATGCCGTCGTGCTCGCGACCGGCGGCGGCGGCCGCGTCTATCAGTCGGCAACGTCGGCTCATAGCTGCACTGGCGACGGCAACGGCATGGTGCTGCGCGCGGGCCTGCCGCTCCAGGACATGGAGTTCGTGCAGTTCCACCCGACCGGCATCTACGGCGCGGGCGTCCTCATCACGGAGGGTGCGCGCGGCGAAGGCGGCTACCTCACCAACGCCGAGGGCGAGCGCTTCATGGAGCGCTACGCCCCCTCGGCCAAGGATCTCGCCAGCCGCGACGTGGTGTCGCGTTCGATGGCGATGGAAATCCGCGAGGGTCGCGGCGTCGGCAAGGAGAAGGATCACATCTTCCTCCACCTCGACCATATCGACCCCAAGGTGCTTGCCGAGCGGCTGCCCGGCATTACCGAGACGGGCAAGATCTTCGCGGGCGTCGACCTGACGCGCAAGCCTCTGCCAGTGGTGCCGACCGTCCACTACAACATGGGCGGCATTCCCACGAACTATCATGGCGAGGTCGTGCACCTTCGTGATGGCAATCCCGACGCCGTCGTCCCCGGCCTGTTCGCGGTGGGCGAGGCGGCTTGCGTGTCGGTCCACGGCGCCAACCGTCTCGGCTCGAACAGCCTGATCGATCTCGTCGTGTTCGGCCGTGCGACGGGCCTGCGCCTCAAGGAGCTGTTGAAGCCCAACGCCGCGCACAACGCGCTGCCCAAGGGGTCGGAAGAGATGGCCCTCAGCCGCCTCGACCATTTCCGCCACGCCAAGGGCGGCACGCCGACCGCGCAGATCCGCACCGAGATGCAGAAGACGATGCAGAAGCACGCCGCCGTCTTCCGCGACAGCGCGCTCCTGAAGGAAGGCGTCGAAAAGCTCGATGCCATCTATCAGGGGATGAACGATATCGGCGTGACCGACCGTTCGCTGATCTGGAACACCGATCTGGTCGAGACGCTCGAGCTCGACAACCTGATCGGTCAGGCCGTCGTCACGGTGCGCGGCGCGGAGAACCGCAAGGAGTCGCGCGGCGCCCACATGCACGAGGATTTCCCGGATCGCGACGACGCGAACTGGATGAAGCACACCATCGCCACCTTCGACGGCTGGGGCGGCAAGGGCGGGACCTGCAAGCTCGATTACCGCCCGGTGCACGACTACACGCTCACCGACGAGGTCGAGTATATCAAGCCCAAGAAGCGGGTGTACTAAACCCCTTCACCGGACACTCCAGACGAACCCGCCCGGACCCCGCGTCCTGGCGGGTTCTTCTTTGATCCCAAAGGGCGATCGGTTGCGATGCGCCTGTCACGATGCTGACTTGATTCGAGGCCAATGCCGCGCGCGGGCCTGAGGCGCGGGTACATGCGCACGGGCCCGAAGCGGCGGACGGAGGGGTCCGCCGTCCTCCATAAAGGGCAAACTTCCGTGAAGCTTTCGATTGCGCGCCGCACGGCGCTCCGTTCCGCCTGCGCGGGCCTCGCGCTGACCGTCGCCGCCACCGCCGCACAGGCACAGGACACCAGCCCTGCCGCCCCCGCCGCGCAGGCCGACGATTCGTCGCTCGGGGAAATCACCGTCACCGCCGAGCGCCGCACCGCGAACCTGCGCGACGTGCCGATCTCCGTCGGCGTGGTCGCTGGCAGCCAGCTGCGCGAGTTCCAGCAGGCAGGCGAGGACATTCTGGCGCTGTCGGGCCGCGTCCCCGGCCTCTATGGCGAAACCACGACCGGCCGCATCTTCCCGCGCTTCTACATTCGCGGCCTCGGCAACATCGACTTCTATCTCGGCGCGTCGCAGCCCGTCTCGATCGTTCAGGACGACGTGGTGCTGGAGCATGTCGTGCTGAAATCGAACCCGGTGTTCGACGTGGCTCAGGTCGAGGTGCTGCGCGGGCCGCAGGGCTCGCTGTTCGGCCGCAACACGACCGCCGGCATCATCAAGTTCGACACGATCAAGCCCTCCAATGTCTTTACCGGCCGCGGTCAGGTGTCGGTCGGCGAATACGGCACGGTCAACGCCGATGTCGGTATCGGCGGGCCGATCGCGGGTGACAAGCTGTCGGCGCGCTTCTCGGCGCTCGTCCAGCACCGCGAAGACTGGGTCGACAACACCTATGCCGGCCCGAGCGACGATGGCACCCCGCGCCCGCTGAAGAAGGCGATGGGCGGCTTCGACGACCGCAACGTCCGCCTCCAGTTGCTGGCGACTCCGACCGAGGCGACGCGCTTCCTGCTGTCCGGCCATTATCGCGACTATAACGGCACCTCGACGCTGTTCCGCCGCGCCGCGCTGAAGCGTGGGTCGAACAACGTGTCGGGCGTCATTCGCGACGAGGTCCGCTACGACGAGGCGATGAACAACCCGCAGGCGTACGAGACCTATGGCGGCTCGTTCAACGCCAGCTTCGACTTCGGCGGCGTCACGCTGACCTCGATCACCGCCTATGAGAGCGCGTCGGGCTACAGCCGCGGCGACACCGACGGCGGCGCGGCGTCGGACTATCCGGTGAACGGCGTGCGCAACGGCTTCGGCCAGAGCCAGGGCAACCTGCGCGACCTCGACCAGTGGACGCAGGAAGTGCGCCTCGCCGACGACAGCGGCCGGTTCAAGTGGCAGGTCGGCGGCCTGTATTTCGACAGCCGCGACACGACCGACTTCTACCAGCGCGGCTTCTTCGTCACGACCGCGGCGCGCAATCCCAACAACTGGGTGCGGCTGCGCAACGTCAACACGAGCTGGGCGGCGTTCGGCCAGGCGAGCTACGACGTGACCGATGCGCTGACGATCACCGCGGGCGGCCGCATCACCGAGGACAAGAAGCGCACGCGCCTTCTGAAGACCGCGAACACGGCGGCGAACGTCGTCACCTATCGCGGCCGGACCGACGTCGAACTCGACGCGACCGAGCCGAGCTGGGACCTGTCGGCGCTCTATCGCCTCGATGACGAAGTCAGCCTCTACGCCCGCGTCGCGCGCGGCTTCCGCGGGCCGACGATCCAGGGGCGCTCGGCGGTGTTCAATTCGGACTTCACGACCGCCAATTCGGAGACGATCGTGTCGTGGGAAGCCGGCGCCAAGTCGAGCCTGCTCGACAATCGCCTGCGCCTCAATGCCACCGGCTTCTACTACACGGTCAGCGACATCCAGCTGAACGGCAATGATTCGGACGGCAACGGCGTCCTTTTCAACGCCGACAAGGCCAAGGCGTACGGCGTCGAAGTGGAGGTGGATGCGCGTCCCGTGCGCAACCTGTCGCTGACCGCCGGCTTCAGCGCGCTGCACAGCGAGATCAAGGACGGCCGCGTCTATGCGCAGGTCTGCGCGCTCAACGGTCAGGTGGTGTGCAACGTCTATGACCCGACGATCCGGCGCAACGGCAACGTCTTTGCGCAGATCGACGGCAACCCGCTGCCCAACGCGCCCCGCTGGAACCTGAATCTCGCCGCGCGCTACGACATTCCGATGGATGGCGGCGATCGCTTCTTCGTGGCGACCGACTGGAACGTGCAGGGCTATACGAGCTTCGTGCTCTATCGCACCGACGAGTTCACCTCGAGCGGCAATTTCGAGGGCGGTCTGCGCGCTGGCTATGCGCTGTCCGGCGACACGCTGGAGTTCTCGGTCTTCGCGCGAAACATCACCAACGAGAAGAACCTGAAGGGCGTGATCGAGAACTACATGGCCGCGGTGGTCAACGAACCGCGCGTCATCGGCGTCTCGCTCTCCGGGCGTTTCTAACGCCTTCGGGAACCAAGCTCACCCTCCCCGCATTCGTGGAACGTGGATGCGGGGATCGGTGATGCGCTGGCGTATGCGGCGTTCGCGGCCCTGGGGGCTGCGGGCGCCGCAATCGTGCTGGGCGCGCTGTTCCGGCCGGTCAGGCGAAAGCCCGGCCCCCGCCGCCGAAGCCCCTTCCGTGCGTCCGCCGATATTCAACAAAGGCCCCAGCCCATGTCCGACCCGACCCGCTCGATCGACCACGACGTTCTGGAGGCCGCGCGCGCCGATGCGCCCACCGGCCAGGCGCAACCCGCCGCCACGGGGGCGATCAACCGGTATCCGCTGCTCGCCAATCCGCACATCAAGCTCGCCGGCCCGGTCGACCATGCGATGTACGCCAGCTTCTGCGACCAGCTTTCCGCCGCCCCGCGCGACGGCGCGATCGTGATCGCCATCTCCACGCTGGGCGGCGATCCCGAAGTCGCGCGCCTGATGGGCGACGAAGTCCGCCTGCTGCACGAGGCGGAGGGCCGCGAGCTTCTGTTCCTGGGCAAGGTCGCGGTCTATTCGGCGGGTGCGACGTTCATGTCCGCCTTCCCCGTCGACAAGCGTTTCCTGACCCGCGGCACCCGGCTGATGCTGCACGAGCGGATCATGAACAAGACGGTGGAGGTGAGCGGCCCGCTCAAGACCTGCGTCGCGGTGCTCAAGGCGACGCTGCACGAGATCGAACATTCGATCGCGATCGAGGAAGAGGGATTCCGCCGGATCGTCGCGGGCAGCCGCGTCGATTTCGACGAACTCGTCCGCCGCGCCCCGGAAAACTGGTACATCGAAGCCGAGGAGGCGAAGGAAAAGGGCCTCGTCCTCGACGTGGTGTGATGGCGCGGCCCCGGACGATCCGTCCGGGGCACCGATTCCTTACCGCGTCGTATTGTACCGCAGCTGGTCGTCGGTCAGTTGAAAGCCGACCAGTGCCTCGAACGTCGCGCGGGCGACGGCGGCGCGGACGCCCGGCGCGGTCAGCGGGTCGACCGCGGCGTCTTCCTCACCGGCCTTGCGCTTCTTGGTCAGCTGATCGCGGACTTCCTGCGGCAGGGTGGCGGCGCTCTTGGCGATCACGCTGGTCACGGTCGCCTGCGCCTGGCCGCGAAGCTGGCCGGCGGGGAAGCTGATCGTCACGTCGGCGACGCGCTTGGCGGTGACGGCAGTGCCGCCGCGCACGATCGCGATGAAATAGGGGAGCGTGACTGACCGCGCGGCGTCGGCGCGGGAACGGCGCGCCTGAACGTCGAAGGTGACCGTCGTGACGACGTCGTCGCCGCTCTCGCTGCACTGCGAGCGGAGGTTGGTGATGTTGGCCACCACGTCGATCGCGGCGGAATCGCGGCTGGCGGGCGGGTCGAACAGCGTGATGTCGCCGGTATTAGCGGGCACGCCGACGATCGGACACGCGGTCCGCGTCGCCTGGATGCCGACGCCGCCGTCGACGCTGATCTCGCCATTGCGCGAGCAGCCGGCAAGCGCGGCGGCGACAGCGAGCGGTGCGGCAAGCCGGACGATCTTCATTGGGGCGAACCCTTCCCATCTTCATACGCGAACGGGCCGCATCCCGGCCCGCCTCAAGCCGGATTGCCATAGGAACCGCCTTTCGGACAAGCAAGCAATCGCGTAGAGGCTGTAGCCATGACCGATGCCCGAAAGCCGACGCTCGACCTGCTCATCGCCGCCCCGCGCGGCTTCTGTGCCGGGGTCGACCGCGCGATCCGCATCGTCGAGCTGGCGATCGAGCGCTATGGCGCGCCGGTCTATGTCCGGCACGAGATCGTCCACAACAAGTATGTCGTCGATACGCTGAAGGCGCAGGGCGCGATCTTCGTCGAGGAACTGGACCAGGTGCCCGACGACGTACCCGTCGTCTTTTCCGCGCACGGTGTGCCCAAGGCAGTACCCGCCAAGGCGGCGGAGCGCGGCCTTTCCTATCTCGACGCCACCTGCCCGCTCGTCTCCAAGGTCCATCGCCAGGCCGAGCGGCTGGTCGCGGCGGGCCGTCACATCATCTTCATCGGCCATGCCGGCCATCCCGAAGTCATCGGCACCTTCGGCCAGGTGCCCGAGGGAAACATGACGCTGGTCGAATCGGCCGATCAGGTCGCCGCGCTGGACGTGCCCGATCCCGAGAATCTCGCGTTCCTCACTCAGACCACGCTGTCGGTCGAGGATACCGCCGCGGTCCTGTCGGCGCTGCGCGCGCGCTTCCCGAACATCGTCGCGCCGCACGCCGACGACATCTGCTACGCCACCACCAACCGCCAGACGGCGGTGAAGGCGATCGCCAGCAGCGTCGACCTGATGCTCGTCATCGGCGCGCCCAATTCGTCCAACTCGCTGCGGCTGGTCGAAGTGGCCGAGCGCGAGGGGACGGCGGCCAAGCTCATCCAGCGCGCCGACGAACTCGACTTCGCCTGGCTCGAGGGGATCGGCGCGCTCGGCATCACCGCCGGCGCTTCCGCGCCCGAGGTGCTGGTGCGCGAGGTCGTCGACCGCATTGCCGAGCGGTACGACGTGGTTGAGCGAGAGGTCGAGACGACGCGTGAGACGATCGCCTTCAAGCTGCCACGCGGGCTGGAAGCGGCTTGACCGCGCGGGCCTGAGGCTGTCCTAGGGCGGTCCACCCGCACGCGAACGGATCGCCGATGGCCGTCTATACCCAGGTTTCCGCCGAGCTTTTGGCCGACTTCCTCACGCGCTTCGACGTGGGCGACCTCGTGTCCGCCAAGGGCATCGCCGAGGGGGTGGAGAACTCCAACTACCTCGTCGAGACGACGCAGGACCGCTTCATCCTGACGCTGTACGAAAAGCGCGTGTCGGCGGGCGACCTGCCCTATTTCCTGTCGCTGCTCGACCATCTGGCGGCCAAGGGCCTGCCCGTGCCGCCGGCGATCAAGGATCGTGACGGCAATGCGATCCACGAGCTCGCCGGCCGTCCCGCCTGCCTCATCCGCTTCCTGCCCGGCGTGTCGCTCTCGCACCCGACCCCGGCACAGGCGCTGGCCGCGGGCGAGGCGATGGGCGCGATGCACCGCGCGGTCGCCGATTTCGGCGGCGAGCGCGCGAATTCGATGGGCATCGTCACGTGGCAGCCGCTGCTCGACCGCTGCGGCGAGAGCCTCGACGGGATCGCGCCGGGCCTGCACCGCGACATCGCTTTCGCGCTCGGCGACCTGATGGCGACGTGGCCGGCGGGGCTCGATACCTGTGCGATCCACGCCGACCTGTTTCCCGACAATGTGCTGATGCTCGGCGACCGGGTGACGGGGCTGATCGATTTCTATTTCGCGTGCACTGACCTGCGCCTCTACGACCTCGCCGTCATGCATGCCGCCTGGAGCTTCGACGCGACCGGCCGCGATTTCGACGTGGCGGTGGGCGATGCGCTTATCGAGGGGTATGCCAAACATTACCCGCTGACCGACGAGGAACGCGCGGCGTTCTCCGACCTAGCCGCCGGTGCCTGCATCCGCTTCACGCTGTCGCGCGCGTGGGACTGGCTCAACACCCCTGCCGACGCGCTGGTGACGCGCAAGGATCCGCTCGCCTTCTGGCGGCGGCTGCGCGTCTATGATCCCGACCTCGCCTCGAAACTGAAGACGCTTTCATGACCGAACTCCCGCATGTCGAGATCGCCACGGACGGCGCGTGCAAGGGCAATCCCGGCCCCGGCGGCTGGGGCGCCCTCATCCGCCACGGCACGCGCGAAAAGGAGCTGTCGGGCGGCGAGCCGCTGACGACCAACAACCGCATGGAACTGATGGCGGCGATCCAGGGGCTCAATGCGCTGAAGAAGCCGTGCCGCGTGACGCTGTCCACCGACAGCCGCTACGTCATGGACGGGCTGACCAAATGGGTAAAAGGCTGGCTGAAGAACGGCTGGAAGACCGCGGACAGGAAGCCGGTCAAGAACGCCGAACTGTGGCAGGCGCTGATCGCCGCCGCCGAACCGCACCGCGTCGAGTGGAAATGGGTCAAGGGCCATGCCGGTCACCCCGACAACGAGCGCGCCGACAAGCTCGCCAGCGACGCCGCACTGGCGGTGGCGAAGCGCTAAAGCCCCTCGCCGCCCACCCAGTGTGCGTTGGCGAGCGTGCGGGCCAGATTCCAGGCCTGAACGCGGATGTCGGGCACCGCGACGACTTCCCACCACGCGCCGCGCGTCATCGGGCCGATGGCGTAGAGCCGGTCGGCGGGGCGCCCATCCGCGCCGATCACGCGCGTGTCCGCCGCCACGTCGATGCCGAGCCGCGCCGCATCGGGCCGGATCGCGCCCGCCGCCATCAACTGGCGCAGCAGCGGATCGGCCGCGCGTTTCAGGTCGCCCTGCGGTCCGGTGCAGTTGACGATCCGGCGGAAGCGCGCGGTGGTTGGCGTGTCGGCTCCGCGCGGCCGCCACTCGACGGTTCCGCCTTCGCCCTCGGGCCGGATCGCGGCAAGCTTGCCCGCCTGGAAGCTCAACCGCCCCTCGGCTACCATCGCATCGATCCGCGCAGCGATCTGCGGCGCGAGGCGGTGGCGATGCACGTCCCAAAAGGGCCGCAGGTGCCGGAGGAACCGCTGCCGCGTGGCAAGGTCCGCGCCCGACCACATGAGCTGCGTCACCGGCCGCAGCGCGTCGACCGCAGCGCGCCACTCGCCCGTCGCCGCCACCTGCTCGCGCACCGCGTGGACAAGGGCTGGTAGCGTCCGCGCCGGCTTCTCGTCGGCGGGCGGCGCCTTTGCCTGCCCCTCGACATGCGCGCGGGGGACCAGGCCGCGGCGCGACATGGCGACGATCCGCCCGCGAAACCCCTGCCGGTCGAGCAGCAACGCCGCGTCGATCGCGGTAAGGCCGGTGCCGAGCAGCAACACTGCATCGTCCGCGTCCAGCCCCTCGCCGATATCCGCCGCCCAGGGATCGTCGCAGTAGAGGTCTCGCGGCAGCGCATCGGCGTCGATCCCCGGCGGTGCGTGCGGCGGCAGGTTGCCGACCGCGAGCACCGCGCGGTCGAACAGACGCTCGGCCCCCTCAATCACGGCTCGCACGCTGCCATTCGCCTCGACCGCCGACACGTCGCCTGTCTCCACCACCAGCCGGTCGCCTGCCCCCGCGCACGCTTCGGCCAGCAGTGCATTGAGGTAACGCCCATAGGTCGTCCGCCGCACGAACGACGTCGGCCCGCCCTCCCCCTCGGTCGCCAGCCAGCGCACGAAATGGTCGGGATCGTCGGGCAGCGCGCTCATGTTCGACGCGCGCACGTTGAGCAGATGACTGTCGTCCGCCGCCGAATAGGCGACGCCGCGCGCGACCTGGTTGGCGCGTCGCTCGACCAGCGTCACGCGCGGGCCGTCGTGGCGCAGCAGATTGATGGCGAGCAGCGTCCCCGAAAAGCCGCCGCCGACGACGAGCACATGCTCCCGCATCGACATGAACCCGCTCAGATTTCGTATTCGGGCAGCCAGGCGGTCTCGCGCGCCGGCGCGGGCTGGCGCGCGGCGAGCTCGGCGTGGAGCGACTTGACCGTCTTGCTCGCGGTCCGCTCGCACAGTGCGGGGACGAGGCCGTGGATCACCGCCGCCCCGCCCGCCGCGAGCAGCCGCCCGCCGAAGCGGAAAGCGACCCCCATATGCTCGACATAGCTTTCGCCCACCGATGTGGGATGACGAAGGAAGAGGCGGTCGATCATGCCCGCGACCCTATCGTCGCGTGCGGACGACCGCCACCCTTCACTCGGGTTCTTCGACCGGCGCATCCGGGCCGTTCTTCAGGACGGAGGCGATGGCGTTGCGCGCGCTTGCCTTCGACGAATAGCCTTCGGTCCAGAAGATCGTCTCGCTGTTGTGCTTGAACTTGGCGACATACTCGCCGGCCTTGTTCCGCTCGATCACGAACTTATGCGCCATCTTATCCTCCAAGGATTGAAGCGAATCGCAGCCTAGCGCGACAGCCCGGTCAGCGGAAGCGGTCGGGGGCGTAGCGTGCCGGATCGACGCCGGAGAGCCAGTCGGGCGCCGCCGCGCCGGTCAGCAGCGACGCGGCAAGCGCCGCGGCGGCGGGAGCGGTCTGGATGCCGAAGCCCCCCTGCCCCGCGAACCAGAAGAAGCCCTCGGCCGCGGGATCGAAGCCATAGACGGGCAGCCGGTCGGGCGCGAAGCTGCGCAGCCCCGCCCAGCGGCGCTCAACCGCCTCGACCCGCCAGTCCACTGCCCCCTCGAACCGGTCGATCGCGACCGCCACGTCCAGTTCCTCGGGCGCTACGTCGCGGGGCACGTCGGGGATCTCGTCGTGCGGCGACAGCCAGACGCGCCCGCCGGCCTCGGGCTTGAAGTAGAAGCGGTCGGCGCCGTCGCGCACCAGCGGCAGGTCGGCGGCCATGCCGGGATCGGTGCGAAGCTGCACCATCGTCCGGCGCAGCGGCGCGATGCCGATCGGGGCCACCCCCGCCGCCTCGGCAACGCGATCCGCCCAGGCACCACCCGCATCGACGAGCACCCCCGCCGCGAAATCGCCCGCGCGCGTGCGGATCGCCCAGCCGTCGCCCTCGCGCGCCGCGCGCTCCAGCGCCGCACCCGTGACGATCGTCACCCCCCGCCGCCGGGCCAGCGCCAGATGAGCGCCGTGCAGTCGCCCCACGTCGATATCCATGCAGGTGGGCTCATAGACCGCCTGCACCCAGTCGGGCCGCAGCCCTGGCAGCATGGCATGCGGATCGACACGCTCCAGGGCGACGCCGGTATCGGCGAACTCGGCAATGAACGCATCGAGGGCAGCGGTGTCGCCCTCCCGCCCGATGAACAGCTCGCCGCGCGGCTTGAGAAAGCTCTCGCCGCCCAGTGCCTCGGGCGGGTCGGTCAGGATCGGCCCCGACGCAGTCGTCAGCGGCTGGACGCCCGGCCCGCCATAGGTTTCGGACCAAAACGCCGCCGACCGGCCGGTGGCGTGATAGCCGGGCTGATCCTCTGCCTCAAGCAGCAGGACGCGGGCATGTGCCGCCGCCTCTGCCGCCAGGCTCGCGCCGGCAATGCCGCCGCCGACCACGGCAATGTCATACGCTGAAATCAACGAGGGGCCTTTTCGTCGAGGAAGCCGTCGATCGCCGCCAGCGCACGGTCGCGCACCGGATCGGCCTCGCGCAGGAGCTCGTGCGCCGCCTCCAGCCCGAAGGCAAGCGTGCGCGCATCGGGCAGGCGTGCGATCAGCGCCTTGGCCGCCTTCGCATCGACCAGCCCGTCTGCCTCCGCGATCAGGCCGAGGACCGGTACCCGCATTGCGCCGACGCGCACATCCTCGCGCAGCATCCGCGTCTCGGCAAAGGCGTCGGCGACCCAGGCCCAGCTCGGCGGGCCGGTCATCAGCCTCGGGTCAGCCTGCTGCCAGTAGATCTCGTCTGCATAGCGGTCGGGATCGTGGGTCAGCAGGCTCTCGCGCGTCTCGGTCGTCGCGGGGCGCTCGTTGCCCTTCCATGCAGGGCGCGCCGGATCGCCAAGCCCGCGCATCAGCCGCGCCAGTCGCTCGGCCAGCCTGGGCGGGATCGCCCCCTTCAACCCCAGCATCGGCGCGACCAGCACCGCCGCCGCCGGATCGACCGCGCCATCGACCAGACCGCGCAGCGCGAGGAAGCCCCCCATCGAATGGCCGATGAGAATATGCGGTCCTGGCGTCGCCGCGCGCCAAGCGCTCCAGAAGGCGCGCAGGTCGTCGTGGAACAGCCCGAACCGCTCGATATGCCCGCAATGCGGATGCGGGCCGCATCGCCCCGACCCGCCCTGCCCGCGCCAGTCGAAGCTGGTGACGTTCCAGCCGCGGGCATGCCAGTGGTGGAACGCCTCCAGATATTTCTCGAACACGTCGCCGCGGCCACCCTGAAACAGGATCGATCCGCGGGCCTCGCCGTCCGCCGGCCAGTCGAAGCGGCGATGGACCCAGCCATCGGCCGCGCGCCACTCGCCGATGACGGCGCCTGCCGGATAGGCGCGGCGCAAACTCAACTCTCCTGCCATCCGCGATGGTTACGATTTGGCAAGCCATGTCGTCTAGGCCTGTCGCTCATGGGGGTGGGCTTTGCCTTGATATTGCCGGCGGCGCTGCTGTGCCTGCTCGTCGCAGCGGGCATCGAGGACGTGCGCCGACGCGAGATCGCCAACTGGACGAACGGCGCGATCGCGCTGCTTGCGCCGGTCTGGTGGTGGGCGACGGGCATGGCGTTCTGGCCGGACATGGCGATCCAGTTCGGCATTGCCGCCGCGGTCTTCGCGATCTTCGTCGGATTGTGGCTGCTCAACCTGATCGGCGGCGGCGACGTCAAGTTGATCGGCGCGCTGGCATTGTGGGTGCCGCTGGCACCGATGATCTCGATGCTGATCCTCATGTCGATCATCGGCGGCGTCATTGCGGCGCTTCTTCTGATCGAGCGCAGATGGCGCCGCGATCCTGCGGCACCGCAAGTTCCCTATGGTGTGGCGATTGCCTGTTCGGCGCTGCTCACCTTTCACGAACCACTCCTTAACCATTTTCGGTGACTGGTTAGCTTCCAGGAAACCGGGCCCGAATCGGAAAGGCCAATCGCGTCATGGATGCACGGAAGATCATTCTGCTGGTGGGAGCGCTCATCGTCGCGGCGATCACCGCTGTCATGGCGCGCAGCCTGTTCATGGGTACCCCTGCGCCCACCGCCACCGCCCAGCCCGCACCGCCGGTCCCGACCGGGCCGAAGGTGATGGTCGCGACCAAGGCGCTGCCGGTCGGCACGATCATCAGCCCGGACATGGTGAAGTTCCAGCCCTGGCCCGAAGAGCTGATCGAGAACGCCTATTTCGTCGAGGGGCCGAAGTTCGACCCGAAGATGGTGATGGGCACGGTCGTCCGCTTCCAGGTGCCCGCCGGCCAGCCGGTGACGCAGGGCAACCTGGTGAAGCCCGGCGATCGCGGCTTCCTTGCCGCCGCGCTGGGTGCCGGCATGCGCGCCGTGACGGTGCCGGTGAACGCCCAGTCGGCAGTCGCGGGCTTCGTCTTTCCGGGCGACCGCGTCGACCTCATCCTCACCCAGTCGGTGACGGGCGGCGGCGACGGCCCGCCGCTCAAGGCCTCAGAAACGGTGCTGCGCAACCTGCGCGTGCTCGCCACCGACCAGCGCGCCGACAAGCAGACCGACGACAAGGGCAATACCGTCGTCAACACCTATTCGACCGTCACGCTCGAAGTGACGCCGCGCATCGCCGAGAAGATCTCGGTCGCGCAGCAGGTCGGCTCGCTCTCGCTGTCGCTGCGCTCGATCGCCGACAACGCCTCGGACCTCGAGGAAGCGATCGCGTCGGGCGAGGTCAACGTGCCCGAGAGCAATGACCCGAACGCCGAAAAGGCGATGCTGGCCCGCGTCGCCGCCCGCCCGATCGAGGGCAAGGCAACCTATTCGACCGGTGCCGACGTGTCGCGCTTCCAGCGCGCCACCGTGCCCGGCCGCAGCGCGGGTACCGGCGGCATCAACGCCGGCCCCGCGCCGCAGATCGCCGCCGCGGGCGGCAGCTTTCCGGGGGCACCGGCCCCGGTCGTGACGGGTCCGGTGGTAAGGGTTTCGCGCGGCACGGCTGTGACCGCGGTCGAAGTTGGGGGGAAGAAGTGACCATCGCGACCAATTCGATGAAGCGGGTGCTGGCTGCACTCTGCCTCGCGACCGCGCCGCTCGCGCTGGCCGCGGGCGCCGCGCCCGCCGCCGCGCAGAGCGTCAGCGCGCCCGAGGGCACGCTCCAGCTTGCCACCGGCCGCGGCCGCCTGGTGACGGTGCGCGAACCGATCAGCGACGTGTTCGTCGCCGCCGACGGCATCGCCGACGTGACCGTGCGCTCGCCCACGCAGTTCTGGGTGTTCGGCAAGGCGCCGGGCGAGACGACGGTCTATGCGGTGACCAAGGGGGGCAAGGTCGCCTATTCGTCGAACCTGCGCGTCGGCGACAATATCGACCAGATTGGGATGATGCTGCGCACGGCGATGCCCGATGCCAACATCACGACGACGCCGATGAACGGCCTGATGCTGCTGACCGGCACCGTCGCCAATCCCGCCGACGCGGCGGAGGCGGAGCGGCTGGCCCAGGCGTTCGTGGGCGAGAAGACCAAGGTCGTCTCGCGCCTTCGCACCGCCACGCCGCTTCAGGTCAATCTGCAGGTCAAGATCGCCGAGGTCAGCCGCAGCTTCCTCAAGAACATCGGCGCGAACCTGCAAACCCGCGACACGACGGGCGGCTTCCAGTTCAATGTCGCGTCCGGCCGTCCAGTGGGCTCGATCGGCAATGTCGACACATCTGGCTATCCGCAGCTCGACGCCTCCTCGCTCTACGGCTTCCCGGCGGGCACGCTGACGTTGCCGTTCGACGTGAAGCGCGGCACCTTCGTGCTGCCGAACACGGGCTCCACGTATAATTTTTCGGGCCTCAAGGGCAGCGCGCAGACCGCGCTCGGCCTTGCGGGTAAGCTGGCGGGTGTCGACATCCTCGGTGCGATCGATCTCGGCGAGACGATCGGTCAGGTCACGACACTGGCACAGCCCAACCTGACCGCATTGTCGGGCGAGACCGCCTCGTTCCTCGTCGGCGGCGAAGTGCCGCTGGTGACGCAGAGCGGGCTCGGCGCGACCAACGTCCAGTACAAGCAATACGGCGTCAGCCTCGCCTATACGCCAACGGTGCTGGCCGATGGCCGCATCTCGCTGCGCGTCCGGCCGGAGGTGTCGCAACTGTCGGCCGCGGGCGCGGTCGTCGTCCAGGGCACGCAGATCCCCGCGCTAACCACGCGGCGCGCGGAAACAACGATCGAGCTCGGCTCCGGCCAGAGCTTTATGATCGCCGGCCTCCTTCGCAACGATCACGACAATCAGATCGAAAAGGCCCCCGGCCTCGGCGACCTGCCCGTTCTCGGCGCGCTGTTCCGCTCCAACGGCTTTCGCCGGCAGGAGACCGAGCTCGTCATCGTCGTGACGCCGTATCTGGTGAAGCCGGTCGATGCCAACACGATCGCGCTGCCCACCGACGGCTACAAGACGCCGACCGACGTCGAGCGCGTGCTGCTTGGCCAGCTCGAGAGCGTGACCAGCAATCGCGACCGGCCCAAGCCGTCGATGGCCCCGGCCCCCGCCTCGCCGTCCTCGGTCGGGGTGTCGACCCCGCTGCCGACCGCGACCGCGCCGGTGCAGCCGGTGCGCCGCGAAAAGGACAAGAACGCCAAGGGCGTCGCCGCCCCCGGCTTCAGCAATTGAGGATGCGACCCATGCGCCTTTCGCCAATCCGCCTTTCAAGCGCCGCCACCCTGATCGCCGCCACGGCGCTGTCGGGATGCACGGGCACCAAGAATCGCAGCGTCGATTCGGTCCACCAGCCGGTCGTCAGCCGCGCCGACTATGCGCTCGACATGGGCGTGGGCAGCGATGGCCTTGCCCAGGGCGAGCGTGAGCGGCTGGCCGGCTGGCTCGGCGCGCTCGGCGCCGGCTATGGCGACCGCATCGCGATCGACGACGGCGGCAATCCCGATGGCCGCGTGCGCGAGGATGTCGCCGCGGTCGCCGGCCGTCAGAACCTGATCCTGACCGAGGGCGCGCCCGTCACCCCCGGCGCGCTGGCACCCGGCACGATCCGCGTCGTGGTGACGCGCACCAGCGCCGCGGTGCCCGGCTGCCCCGACCACACGCGCACCTATCAGCCCAATTTCGGGGCGCACACCTCTTCCGATTTCGGCTGCGGCGTGAACAGCAATCTGGCCGCGATGGTCGCCCAGCCCGAGGACCTGGTCCGCGGCCGCAACGGCAGCGCGCTCGTCGACCCGCTGACCGCGACCAAACCGGTGCAGGCGCTGCGCGACCGCAAGACCGCAGTGGATAGCCAGCTCCAGGCGGCACGCACCAGCCAGACGGGAGCGCAGTGACATGAACGCACCCTGGAATCCCGCCCGCGCCGGCACGCGCGAGCCGTTCGTCGCCTTCGTCTGCGACGAGAACTCGGCCGAGACCATGCGTCAGGTCGCCAGCGAACAGGGCTGGGCCGCCGAAAAGGTCAACAAGGGCGGGCTTCGCAACGCCGTCCAGACGCTGTCGGTGTCGGCAAGCCCGATCATCCTGTTCGTCGACCTGTCCGAAAGCGGCGATCCGCTGAACGACATCAACGCGCTGGCCGAGGTGTGCGAGCCGGGGACGATCGTCATTGCCTGTGGCCAGGTCAACGACGTGCGCCTCTATCGCGACCTCGTCGCCAGCGGGATCCACGACTACCTGCTGAAGCCGCTCAATCCCGACAGCCTGCGCGAAACCTTTGCGCAGGCGCACGCGGCGCTCAACGCGCCGAAGCCGAGCGAGGCCACGGTCGAGCGGGCGCATTGCGCCGTCGCGATCGTGGGCGCGCGCGGCGGCGTCGGCGCCTCGACGCTCGCCACCTCGCTGGCGTGGCTGATGAGTGACAAGGGCGGCCGCTCGACCGCGCTGCTCGACCTCGACGTGCATTTCGGCACCGGCGCGCTGGCGCTCGATCTGGAGCCCGGCCGCGGCCTGACCGACGCGATCGAGAATCCCAGCCGCATCGACGGGCTGTTCATCGAACGCGCGATGGTCCGCGCGTCGGAGAAACTGGCCGTGCTGTCGGCCGAGGCGCCGATCCATTCGCCGGTGATGACCGACGGCAGCGCCTTCTACCAGCTTCAGGAAGAGCTGCGGTCGGCGTTCGAATGCACCGTCGTCGACCTGCCACGCGCGATGCTGGTCCAGTTCCCGCATCTTTTGAGCGAGATCCAGGCGGTGGTGATCGCGACCGAGTTCACGCTGGCCGCCGCGCGCGACGCGATCCGGCTCTTGTCGTGGTTCAAGTCGAACGCCCCGCACGTGCAGGTCATCCTCGTCGCCAACCGCGTGCCCCCGGCCGCCAGCCTCGAGATCACGCGCAAGGACTTCGAAAGCTCGATCGAGCGCAAGGTCGATTACGTCATCGGCTACGACCAGAAGCTGTGCGCGCAGGCAGCCAAGCTCGGCAAGCCGATCGCCGAGGCCGGCAAGGGATCGAAGACCGTGGCACCGCTCGGCGACCTGTCGCGCGCGCTGCTGGCGATCGGCGATGCCGCCGCGGACAGCGATGCGCCGGTCAAGGCCAAGAAGGCCGCATCGGGCGGATCGCTGATGTCGAAGCTGACCGCGAAGCTGCCGATCAAGGCGAAGAAGTGAACCCGCGCCGCCCCGACCGTTCGGGGCGCCGCCTGACGGATGGGAGGCGACCATCGGCCCCGAGATGATGCCGGTCCTGATGCTGGTGATGGGCATGGTGCTCATGCTCGGCATGGTCGCGTTCGCCTTTGCCGGTCCCTCGACCGCCAAGGCCAGCAACCGCCGCCTCGCTCAGCTTCGCGAACGCCATAGCGGCCTCGACGGGGTGATGGAGGCGCAGATGCGCCGCATCGCCACCGCCAAGGCGACGCGCATGGACCAGGCGTTCATGCGCTTCCTGCCCAATCCGGCCCAGCTTGCGAAGCGGCTGGCGATGACGGGCAAGAACTGGACGGTCAGCCAGTACGGCCTTGCCAGTGCCGGGCTGTTCGCGGTGGTGACGCTGGCCGCGTGGCTGAAGGGCTTTCCCTTCCTGCTCGCGCTGTGCTTCGGCGTCTTCGTCGGCGCGTTCGTGCCCCATTTCGTCGTCGGCAAGACGATCAAGCGCCGGATCGCCAAGTTCACCGCCAAGTTCCCCGACGCGATCGAACTGCTGGTCCGCGGCCTGCGCTCGGGCCTGCCGATCACCGAGACGATGGGCGTCGTCGGCCAGGAAGTGCCCGGCCCCGTGGGCGAGGAATTTCGCGCGGTCAGCGACAAGATGAAGATCGGCCGCACACTCGACGCCGCGCTTCAGGAGACGGCCGAACGGCTCGGCACGCCCGAGTTTCAGTTCTTCGTCATCACCATCGCGATCCAGCGCGAGACGGGCGGCAACCTTGCCGAAACGCTCGCCAACCTCGCCGACGTGCTGCGCAAGCGCGGGCAGATGAAGCTGAAGATCAAGGCGATGTCGTCGGAGTCCAAGGCGTCGGCGTACATCGTCGGATCGCTGCCCTTCATCGTCTTCGGGCTGATCTGGTTCATCAACGGCAATTACATGCAGCGCTTCTTCATCGACGAGCGGCTGATCGTCGCGGGTCTGGGCGGCATGGTGTGGATGGGCATCGGCGCATTCATCATGGCCAAGATGATTGATTTCGAGATCTGATATGCCAACCGCAAACGGCCCCATGCTCCTCGGCTTCGACGTCTACCTGATCGCTACGCTGCTCTCGGCAGTCGCGGCGCTGGCGACGATCATGGCGATCTATGCCGCGGTCAGCATCCGCGATCCGATGGCCAAGCGCGTGAAGGCGCTGAACGACCGGCGCGAACAGCTGAAGGCGGGCATCACCGCCTCGACCAGCAAGCGGCGCGCCAAGCTCGTCCAGAAGAACGACGCCGCCGACAAGATGCGCGACTTCCTGTCGTCGCTGAAGGTGCTTCAGGACGAGCAGCTCAAGGTCGCGCAGCGCAAGCTCCTCCAAGCCGGCATCCGGTCGAAGGACTGGGCCGTCGCGGTCATCTTCGGCCGGCTGGTGATGCCGATCGTTCTCGGCGGGCCGATGCTCTATTGGGTGTACGGCACCGACGGGTTCGCCGACTGGTCCCCGCTCAAGGCGTACGGCCTCGTTGCGATGACGTTTATCGGCGCGTACAAAGCCCCCGACCTCTATCTTCAGAACAAGATCAAGAAGCGGTCGGACGCGATCCGCAAGGGCCTGCCCGACGCGCTCGACCTCCTCGTCATCTGCGCCGAGGCGGGCCTGACCGTCGACGCCGCCTTCCACCGCGTCGCGCGCGAGCTCGGCCGGGCCTATCCCGAGCTTGGCGAGGAGTTCTCGCTGACCGCGATCGAACTGGGCTTCCTCACCGACCGGCGCCAGGCGTTCGAGAACCTCGCCACACGCGTCGATCTGGACGCGGTGAAGGGCGTCGTCACGACGATGATCCAGACCGAGAAATACGGCACCCCCCTCGCCTCCGCCCTCCGCGTCCTGTCGGCCGAATTCCGCAACGAGCGGATGATGCGCGCCGAGGAGAAGGCCGCCCGCCTGCCGGCGATCATGACGGTGCCGCTGATCCTCTTCATCCTGCCGACGCTGTTCGTCGTCATCCTCGGCCCCGCGGCCTGCGACATCAACGACGCGCTGCTGAAGGGTTAGCATCGACATTTCAGGGAACGGCGCGCGGGCCGCGCCGTTCTGCCCCCGTAACAGGAGGCGATGTGATGCTGTTTTCCACCCCCACCCAGTTCGCGGTGCTCGCGCTCTGCCTCGTCGCCGGCTGGCTGTTCGGCCTGGCGAGCCATCCCGGCGGCAAGAAGTGGAAGGAGCGCTATCGCGCCGAGGAAGCCGAGCACAAGGCGAGCCGCGAGGGCCTGACGACGCGCGACGCGCGCATCAAGGAGCTGGAGCGCGAGCGGGACGAGGCACTGCGCCACCGCGGTACGGCAGCGGCCACGACCGCGGCAGTCGGCACCGCCGCGGCCGCTACTGCGGCGAGCAGCACGACCTCGCGCGGCGGCGGCTTCTTCGGCTGGGGCCGCGACAACCTGTCGCGCATCCACGGCATCGACGAGGCGACCGAACAGGCGCTCCGGGCCGAAGGCATCAAGACCTATGCCGCGATCGAGGGCCTGACGCCTGCGGACGAGGCCGCGCTCGAGGATCGCCTCGGCTTCGGCCGCGGTCGCATCGCGCAGCAGCAGTGGCGCGAGCAGGCGGCGATGCTCCGCGAGGGGCACGACGAGGAACATTCGCGTCGTTGGGCGTGATCGCGGACGCAATCCGGGACTAGGTTACACCTGATCCCATAAGGCAGAGGAAGCGGAACCCCCGATCACGTCCGGGGTGACGGTAGGATCGTAGCCCGACGACCGAACACCCCGTCATCCCGTCATCCCGTCATCCCGGGTTCAATCCGGGATTCCGCTTCTTCGTCTCGCCTAACCCTTGAACAGCCCGCCGAGCACGCCGCGCAGCAGCTTGGCGCCGATCCCGCCGCCGCCGCGGCTCGATCCGAACACCGCCTTCGTCACCTCGTTCGCGACGGTGCGCCCCACTGCCGACGAAGCCGATCGTGTCGCCGACGTGACCGCCTTATTCCAGGGCGAGTTCGCTGCCTCGCGCTCGGCCGCCCGCTGCGCCTTCGCGGCCTCCCGCGCGGCGCGATCGGCCTCACGCTGGGCGGCAAGGCGGGCGCGCTCGTTTTCCTTGGCCAGCCGCGCGGCTTCCTTTGCCTCGGCAGCCTTCGCCTTCTCGTCCTCCGCCGCCGCCTTCGCCTGCTGCGCCGCCGCCGCCGCCTCGCCTGCCTTGGCCGCGAGCAGTTCCTCGGCGGATTCGCGGTCAATGCGCGTGTCGTATTTCGTGCCGACGGCATCCGTCTGGACCAGCACTCCGCGTTCGACCGGCGTCACCGGCCCCACCCGGCTGCGCGGCGGCTTGATGAGCGTGCGCGACACCGGCGACGGCGCGCCATCGGGCTGGAGCAGCGACACCAGCGCCTCGCCCACCTTGAGCTCGGTAATGACGGTCGCCACGTCGACATCCGGGTTGGCGCGGAAGGTTTCCGCCGCCGACCGCACCGCCTTCTCGTCGCGGGGGGTGAAAGCACGGAGCGCATGCTGCACGCGGTTGCCGAGTTGCCCCGCCACCGTCTCGGGAATGTCGATCGGGTTCTGGGTGACGAAATAGACGCCGACCCCCTTCGACCGGATCAGCCGCACCACCTGCTCGACCTTTTCGAGGAGCGCCGGCGGCGCGTCGTCGAACAGCAGGTGCGCCTCGTCGAAGAAGAAGACGAGCTTGGGTTTGTCGGGGTCGCCCACCTCCGGCAGCGTTTCGAACAGTTCGGACAAGAGCCACAGCAAGAAGCTGGCATAGAGCCGCGGGCTGGCCATCAGCTTGTCGGCAGCGAGGATGTTGACCATGCCCCGCCCGGCATCGTCGAGGGTCATGAAATCCGCGATGTCGAGCGCCGACTCGCCGAAGAAATGCTCGCCCCCCTGCCCGCGTAGCTGGAGGAGCTGGCGCTGGATCGCGCCGACGCTCGCCTTGCTTACATTGCCGTAGGTCGTCGAAATCTCGTCCGCGCGGTTGGCGCATTCGGCGAGCATCGCCTTTAGGTCGTCGAGGTCTAGGAGCAAAAGCCCCTCCTCGTCCGCGAGGTGGAACGCGATCGACAGCACGCCTTCCTGCGTGTCGTTCAGGCCCATCAGCCGGGCGAGCAGCAGCGGCCCCATCTCGCTAACCGTGGTGCGGATCGGGTGCCCTTGCTCGCCGAACAGGTCCCAGAACTGCACGGGGCATTCGCGATAGGACCAGCCCTTATCGCCAACCTCGGCCGCGCGTTCGGCGAAGATGGCGTGGGTCTTGGCCTGGGGGGAGCCGGCCATGGCGAGGCCGGAGAGGTCACCCTTCACATCGGCGACGAAGACGGGGACACCGGCGTCGGAGAACCCCTCGACCAACCCCTGTAGCGTCACGGTCTTGCCGGTGCCCGTCGCGCCGGCGATCAGGCCGTGGCGGTTGGCGCGCTTGAGGACGAGCGCCTGTGGGTCGGCACCGCCGGGCCCAGAACCGATGAAGATCGAACCGCCGACATCCGCCATTCCCGCCACTCCTGCTGGTTTTCAGCAGGAATAGGCGGAAATGGCGGGCTCGTCAGCAGATCAGTTGTTGTTCGCGGTCAGCGACAGCGCGAGGTAGCGATTGACGCCGCGGCGCTGCATCTGGATCACCACCGACGGGCGCCGCGCCGACCGGGCGGCAGCAACCTGCCGCTGGAAGTCGGCAGCGGTCGCCACCGGCTGTCCGCCTACCGAAGTGATGACGTCGCCGCGCTGGAGGCCCTTGGTCGCCGCATCGCTCGACGGATCGACCGCCGCGATGACCAGTCCGCGGGTCGTCGCATCGACGCCGATCGACCGCGCGATCTGCGGCGTCAGCGGCTGGACGGTCAGGCCGAGCGTCGCCGCGCCCGAGGGCACTGCCGGCGTCGAATCGTCGCCCGGAGTTTGGTTCTGGTCGTCCATCTGGAAGCCCTGAAGCTCCTCGTCGGTCGGGCGTGTGCCGACCGTGGCGGTGACGCTGACACGGCGCCCGTCGCGGATCAGTTCGATCGGGATGCGCGTCCCCGGCGCCGCATTGGCGACGAGATACGAAAGCGAATTGTCGGGATCGACGTCGCGGTTGTTGACCTTGACGATCACGTCGCCCTGGCGGATGCCCGCCTTTTCGGCCGCCTGTCCGGGCGAGACACCCGCGATCAGCTCGCCCTTGTTTCGGTCGATACCCAGCCCGGCGGCAAGGTCGTCGTCGATCGGCTGGATCTGGACGCCGAGATAGCCGCGCTGCGGTGCCCGGCCCTTCATCAGCGTGTCGACGATCGGGCGCGCCTGCTCAGCCGGGATGGCGAAGCCGATGCCGACATTGCCGCCGGTGGGCGACAGGATCTGCGAATTGATGCCGATGACGTTGCCCTGCATGTCGAACAGCGGCCCGCCCGAGTTGCCGCGGTTGATCGAGGCATCGGTCTGGATGAAGCGGTCGAACGCCCCGCCCCCGGTGACGCGGTTGACCGACGAGATGATGCCCGCCGTCACCGATCCGCCGAGGCCGAAGGGATTGCCGATCGCGACGACCCAGTCGCCGACCCGCGCCGCGCCCGAGTTGCCGAAGCGCACGAACGGGAAGGTCGCGCCCTCGATCTTGAGGACGGCAAGGTCGGAGGTCGGATCGCGGCCCACCACCTTGGCGGTGAACTCGCGCCGGTCGGCCAGCGTCACCTTGACCGATTCGACCGTGGCGTTGGGCGAACCGGCCGAGATCACGTGGTTGTTGGTGACAACATAGCCGTCGGCCGAAATGAGGAAGCCCGAACCGAGCGACTGCCCCTCCTGCGTGCGCGGACGGCCACCGCCGCCCTGCTGGCCGAAGAACTGCTCGAACGGCGTGCCCGCGAACGGGTTGGACGGCACCGTCACGCGCTGCGTGGTCGAGATGTTGACGACCGCGGGCTGAAGCTTCGCCACCATGTCGGCGAAGCTCATCGGCGCGCCGGCGCGCGGGGCGGCGGCGTTGATCGCGCCCGGCTCGTTCTGCGCGGTCTGCGCGGAAATGGCCGAGGGCTGGACGGCGAGGGTGGCGGCGGCGCCGCCGAGGAGGAGCGCACTGGTGATCGCGTAGGCGTAACGCACGAAATCAGGTTCCTTCCAGACTGTGGTTTACAAGTGTTTTCGCAAACCGATGCTGAACTGCATTTGAATATGAACGGACGGTCAGTTTGCCTGACTCGTCCCAACCCGCTTTGGTTCCGCCCTTAGTTTCCCCGGCCGCCGCGCGTGAAGGCGCGAAGGTAGTCGTTCTGCGGCGACAGGATGATCGACGTGCCGCCACGCTCGCCGTCGCCGTCCGCGCCGAAGCTGTAGCGATAGGACTGCATCGCGCGATAGAAGTCGTAGAACTCGGCATCCTTGCCGAAGCTGGCGGCATAGACGCGCGCGGCCTCCGCATCGGCATTGGCGCGGATGATCTGCGCTTCCTTCAGGCCCTGCGCCTCGATCGTCAGCGCTTCCTGACGGCGGGCGGTGGCCATCCGGCGGAGCGCCGATTCGAGCGGGCTGCCAGTGGGCAAATCGGCCTTGCGGATGCGCACGTCGACGATCTCGGCGCCGTACTGACGGGCGACCCGGTCGAGCGCGATCTGGATATTGTCCATCACCTGCCCGCGCTCGGGGCTCAGCAGCGTCGCGAACTGGCGCTTGCCGAGCTCGTTGCGCAGCGCCGACGACAGCAGCGGCTGAAGCTGGCTCGCCACCCGCTCTTCCGTGTTCGCGGTCGAGCCGGTCGAGATCACCGCCTGAAGCGGATTGACGACGCGGAACCGCGCGAACGCATCGACCTCCAGCCGCAGCTGATCGGTCGACAGGACCGGCTGATTGTCGAGCTCGATGTCGAGCACTCGCTTGTCGATCCAGACCATGCGGTCGAGGAACGGAATCTTGGCGATGATGCCCGCGCCCGTCCGCCCGAACTGCTCGCGCGGCTGGTACTGGTTGATGAGCGAGATCGGCTTCTGGAACCGCAGGATCACCGCCTGCTTGGTTTCGGGCACGATCGCGAACGTATTCGCGAGGATGACGACGAGCGCCAGCAGGAAGATGCCGATCGCCATCGGATTACGGAACAGGCGGGCGTTCATCACTGGGCTCCCTGCGTGGCGGCGGGGGTCTGCGGCTGGGCGGGTTCCTGCGCCGCGGGCGGCGTCGGCTCGCGCTTGCGGCCCGATGCTTCGGGCAGCGGCAGGTAGGGGGTCACGCCGGGTGCCTCCACGATCGTCTTGTTCGACTTGGCGAGGACGGCCTCCATCGTCTCGTAATAGAGGCGGCGGCGCGTCACTTCGGGCGCCTGGCGATACTGTTCGTAGATCTTGTCGAACGACGCGGCCTCACCCTGCGCGCGCGCGACGATCTGCTGGGCATAGGCGCGCGCCTGATTGATGTTGGCCTGCGCCTGCTGCTGCGACGCGCTCACCGCCTTGAAATCCTCGTCCACCTGCTGCGGGGCGACGGCCTGCTTGATCGCGACGCCAAGGACGCGGACGCCCGAATTATATTCGTCGAGGATCGTCTGCATCCGCTGCTGCACATCCGCCTCGATATTGGCGCGGCCGGCGCCGATCGCCTGATTGAGCGTCGCGCTGGCGACCGCAGCACGCATCGCGCTTTCGGCGACCGCGCGCACCGTGTCGCGCGGATTGGCGAGCTGGAACGCGTAATCCTCGGCGTTCTGGATGTTCCAGCGCACCGAATAGGCGAGGTCGACGATGTTCTGATCCTCGGTCAGCATCAGGTTCTCGTTCGAACCCTGCGGAAAGTCCTCGGGCCGGGCCTCCTGCACGTCGACCTTCTGCACCGTCGCGATCGGCGCGGGCAGCGTTACCTGGATGCCGGGGCTGAGCGTCGTCGAATAGCGGCCGAAGACCGACACCACGCCCTTTTCGTTGGGCGCGATCGAATGGAACGAGGTGAAGGCGATCCAGAGCAGCACGACCAGCCCGATCGCGATCAGCCAGACGTTCTGGCCACCGGGCATCCGGAAATTGGCGCCGCCGGGAAAGCCGCCGCCGCCGCCACCGCCACGCGCGCGCTTCAGAAACTCGTCGAGCGAGGTGGCGTTGGGCTTTGGCCGGCGACCTTCGGGCGGGAACGCCCACGGGTTGCGCGGGCCGCCGTCGCCGCCGCCGCTTCCGCCCCCGTTGCCGGACCCGCCGCCACTGCCGCCCCACGGCCCCTTGGGGTTGTCGTTTCGAAGTACGCGGCCGCGGCCCATCCAGCCCATCCATCCTGTCATGCTGATCTTTATAAGGGGCCGCGCGCCGATTAACAGTGGCGCGAAAGGGCGTATTCCCTAGATGGGCGCGCATGGACCCCAAGGAACAGCTCGACGCCCTGCTCGCTCCCCTTGCCGCCGGCCGTGCGACGGTACGTGTGGACGGCGCCCGCGCCAGCATCATCCTCGACGTCAGCGGCCTGTCGGAAGCGGCGCGCGCAGCGCTGTCCGCCGATATCGAGGCCGCCGCGCGCACGGTGCCGGGGATCGAGGCGGTCCGCGTCGCGCAGACCAGCCAGCGCACCACGCGCCGCCTGATCGCGGTCGCCAGCGGCAAGGGCGGCGTCGGCAAGTCGACGGTCTCGACCAACCTCGCCGCCGCGCTGGTGGCAACGGGGCGGCGTGTCGGCATGGTCGACGCCGATATCTACGGCCCGTCACAGCCCCGCCTGCTGGGGGTCGAGGGGATCAAGCCCGAGGCGCGAGAGAACAAGCTGGTTCCCGTGGCGACCGCGGCGGGCGTGCCGCTCCTCTCGGTCGGCCAGCTCGTCGGGCCGGACAAGGCGCTCGCATGGCGCGGGCCGATGGCGACCAATGCGCTGAGCCAGCTGATCGAGGGCGACTGGGCGGGCACCGACACGATCGTCGTCGACATGCCGCCGGGTACCGGCGACGTGCAGCTGACGATGATCCAGAAGCACAAGCCCGCCGGCGTCGTCATCGTCTCGACCCCGCAGGACCTGGCGCTGATCGACGCGCGCCGGGCCATCGACCTGTTCCGCCAGACCGGTGTCCCCGTGATCGGGCTGGTCGAGAACATGGCCGGCTATGTCTGCCCGCATTGCGGCGAGGTATCGGACCCGTTCGGCACGGGCGGGGCGGAGGCGGCGGCGGTGGCGATGGGTATCCCGTTCCTCGGCCGCGTGCCGCTCGCCATGGCGATCCGCGAAGCCTCCGACGCGGGGAACGTGGGCCAGCGCGCCGCGTTCGAGGGGATCGCGGCCCATGTGGCCGACTGGATCGACAGCCAGGGATAGCCCCATGCCGCTCACCACCGACGACGATATTCGCGCGCTCCTCAAAGAGGCACGCACGATCGCGATGGTGGGGGCAAGCGACCGGCCCGACCGCCCGAGCTACGGGGTGATGGCGACGCTTCAGAAGCACGGCTATCGCGTCATCCCGGTCAATCCGGCGATCACCGGCGAGCATGTGCATGGCGAGTTCGTGTTCCGCGACCTGACCCAGCTCGGCGATCCGATCGACATCGTCGATATCTTCCGACGGTCGGAGGCCGCGGGCGAGGTCGTCGATCAGGCGATCGCGGCGGGTGCGAGGGCCGTCTGGATGCAGCTCGGCGTCGCGAACGAGGCGGCGGCGGCGCGGGCCGAGGCGGCGGGCCTCAAGGTGGTGATGGATCGCTGTCCCGCGATCGAACTGCGCCGGCTGAACATCGCGCCGGTCGCCGGATAAGGCGGCGACGGGTCAGCCGGTTAGGCCGGTCCCGGCACCGACGAAGAGGATCAGCGCCGTCGCGAAAAAGGACATGGCGCCGATCCTGAGGCTTTCGGTCATCGCATCCGATCGCTTGCCGGTGCGGCTGCCCGCGATCATGCGAAATGCACGACGGGCGAGGAAGCCGCGACCAGCACCGCAGTGAAGAAGAACGCGCCAACGAGCGAGACGACCGAGTTCTGAAGCGAAGAAAGACGAAGCGCCATGGTGAAAACTCCCTGAT
>CAJYLT010000006.1 GCA_913775795.1 uncultured Sphingomonas sp.
TGCGCGACTTCGCGCCCGCACCCGGCGTGAAGCGCGGTCCGGGTGTCCAGACGATCTCGCCCATGCCGACTGACCGTACCGATTATCCGGGGCAGGGGCTGGAGGATGTCGGCCACCGCACGCTCAATTACCGGATGCTGGAGGCGCTGACGCCCAACCCTGATACCCGCGCGCCGGGGCGGGAGATCGTCATCCACCTGACCGGCAATATGGAGCGCTATATGTGGAGCTTCGACGGCGTGAAGTTCGCCCATGTCGACAAGCCGATTCCGATGCGCAGCGGCGAGCGGGTGCGTGTGACGCTTATCAACGACACGATGATGGGCCATCCCATCCACCTGCACGGCCACTTCTTCGAACTGGTGACGGGCAAGGGCGACCATGCGCCCCGCAAGCACACCGTCCTCGTCCAGCCCGGCGGCAAGGTGAGTTGGGACGTGACCGCGGAGCCCGGCGACTGGGCGTTTCACTGCCACATGCTCTATCACATGCATGCCGGGATGATGCAGGTCGTCCAGGTCCGCGACGCCGGGGGGAAGGTGGCATGAGCGCGCTGATCCTCGCCGCGGCGCTGGCCGCCACGCCTCAGCATTCGATGCCGGGCATGGCGATGCCGATGGCCTGCACGCCGCAGCACGCCGCCATGGGCCATTGCAAGATGCCGGCGGCAAAGGCGAAGCCGAAACCGAAGCCGCGCGCGAAGCCGAAGGCCGCGGCGAAGCGTCCCGCGGTGCCGACGCGCGAGCCTGCGGCAAAGCCGAAGGCGCCGGCTGCTCCCGCGCCCGCCTCATCCTGCACGCCCGAGCACGCGGCGATGGGCCATTGCGCCATGCCCGCTGCCGCCCCGCCGAGTGGCGGCGATCCGGCCTGTCCGCCAGAACATGCCGCGATGGGGCATTGCACCCCCGCCGCGCCGAACGAGGTCGGCAATGCACCGGCGCCCGCCGCTTTTCCCGATCTCGCGGCCTCGACCTTCTACGGCGAGGACGCGATGACCGCGGCGTCGAAGGCACTGAAGCGCGAGCATGGCGGGATGGCCTTCAATCAGGTCATGCTCAACCTTGCTGAAATCGCGGTCCGCAGTGGCCGCGACGGTTACCGCTGGGACGGCGACGCTTGGTTCGGCGGCGACGTCAACCGGCTGGCGCTGAAGTCCGAGGGCGAGGGCCGGTTCGGCGATCGGCTGGACGAGGCGGAGGTGCAGGCGCTCTGGTCGCGGGCGGTCGGGCCGTACGAGAATGTGCAGCTCGGGCTCCGGCAGGACCTGGGTGCCGGCGCGCGGCGGACCTATGCGAGCGCCGGGTTTGAGGCGCTGGCGCCTTACTGGTTCGACGTCGAGGCGACCGCCTTCCTCTCCGACAAGGGCGAGCTGTTCGGCCGGGCCGAGGCCTATGTCGACCAGCGCCTCACCAACTGGTGGGTGCTGCAACCGCGGGTCGAGGTCGAGCTGTCGGCGCAGGATGTCCCGGCGCTCCGCCTCGGCTCAGGCGTCACGCGGGCGGAGGCCGGGGTTCGCCTTCGCTACGAATGGAAGCGAGAGGTCGCGCCCTATGTCGGCGTGTCATGGGAGCGGCGGTTCGGCGACACCGCGCGGCTCGCACGCGTGGACGGCGAGGGGACGGGCGGCTTCGCCTTCGTCGCGGGGCTGCGCGCCTGGTTCTAGTAGAGCGTCATCCCAGCGAAAGCTGGGATCGCTGGCCGATGGTATCGCAGGCAAGGCCAGCGGCCCCAGCTTTCGCTGGGGCGACGCCTTTCCCAATCACCGCCGCAGCGGCGTCGCCTCGTTCAGCGCGTTGCGGATCGTCGTCGCCGCGACGCCCGCCTGGCCCATCGCATTGGAAATCTGGTCGAGCCCCAGCACCACGTCGCCCGCCGCAAACAGGCCGGGGACGCTGGTGCGCATGTGGTCGTCGACGGTGAGGCAGCCTTCGCCGGTCGCCTCCGCCCCCGCCGCGATGGCGAGATCCGAGCGGATCGTCGAGCCGAGCGCGGGATAGACGCTGTCGAACGCCAGCCGTCCCTCGGCCGTGTCGAGCGCCAGCCGATCGCCTTCGAGCCCATAACCGCCGCACGGCCCCTCGACGAGCGTCACGCCGGCATCGTCCAGCGCGGCGCGGCAGGTGTCGTCGAGATCGTGGACCCCCGGCGCGACCAGCGTGACGTCGCTTGTGTAGCCGCGCAGGAACAGCGCCTCGCGCATACCGTGGTCGCCGGTGCCGATCACCCCGACGCGGCGGTCGGTGACTTCATAGCCGTCGCAGATGGGGCAGTAGCGGAGCTGCCCGCCTGCCAACGCCGCGTCGTGCAGTGCATCGTCCATCCCCTGGGGCCGGTGATTGACGACGCCCGTGGCGAGCAGCACGGTACGTGCCTCCCATATGCGGTCGTCGCAGGCGACGCGGAAGCGGCCGTCCAGCGGTAGAATCGCGGTCACGCGGCATTCCTCGCGCGTCACGCCGAACTCGGCCGCCTGTTCGCGCATCCGGCGGAGGAGCTCGGGGCCGGGGATGCCGCCGGGATAACCGGCATGGTTGTGCGTCCGCGGGATCATGGCCGCGCGGCTCGACCCGCAATCGAACATGCGGACGCGGAGGTGGAAGCGCGCGAGATAGATCGCCGCGGTCAGGCCGGCGGGGCCGGCGCCGACGATGATGCAGTCTTCGATCACTTGCCTTTCCTCCCTCGCGCGGGCCAAGGGGACCCCATGGTCTTCGCCGCCACCGCCTTAACGCTTTACCCCGAGATGTTTCCCGGGCCGCTCAGCCTTTCGCTGGCGGGCCGGGGCCTGCGCGAGGGGCGCTGGAGCCTCGAGACCGTGCAGATCCGCGACTTTGCGACCGATAAACACAGAAGCGTCGACGACACGCCAGCGGGCGGCGGCGCGGGGATGGTGCTGCGCGCCGATGTGCTGGCGGCCGCGTGCGACAGCGTCGGCTATGACCGGCCGATGCTGGCGATGAGCCCGCGGGGGCGTCCGCTGACGCAGGCGCGGGTGCGCGAGCTTGCGGCGGGGCCGGGCGTTTCGATCCTGTGTGGCCGGTTCGAGGGGTTCGACGAGCGCCTGTTCGAGGGGCGACCGATCGAGCCGGTGTCGATCGGCGACTATGTTTTGTCCGGCGGCGAGATGGCGGCGCTCGTCCTGCTCGACGCTTGCGTTCGGCTGCTTCCCGGCGTAATGGGCGCCGCTTCGAGCGGAGACGAGGAAAGCTTCGAAAGCGGCCTCCTCGAATACCCTCAATTCACCCGACCCGTCGAATGGGAAGGGCGCACGATCCCCGAAGTGCTGCGATCGGGGGATCATGCGCGGATCGCGGCCTGGCGACGCCAGATGGCCGAGACCGATACACGGCTAAGGAGGCCCGACCTTTGGGAGCGCCACACCGGCGTTCGGGTCAGCCTCCCTCTGGCGCGCAGCGATGAAGATTGGGACGACAAGAAATGAACCTGATCCAGCAGATCGAAGCTGAACAGATCGCCAAGTTCCTGGCCGACAAGAAGATCCCCGACTTCCGTCCGGGCGACACGCTGAAGGTCGGCGTGAAGGTGATCGAGGGCGAGCGCCGCCGTGTCCAGAACTACGAGGGCGTGTGCATCGCGCGGTCGAACAAGGGCATGGGCTCGAACTTCACCGTCCGCAAGATTTCGTTCGGCGAGGGCGTCGAGCGCGTCTTCCCGCTCTATTCGCCGACGATCGACTCGATCGAGGTCGTGCGCCGCGGCGTCGTTCGCCGCGCGAAGCTCTATTATCTGCGTGGCCGCACCGGCAAGTCGGCGCGTATCGCCGAGCGCCGCGACCCGCGTCCGAGCGAGGTTGCCGCCAAGTAAGGCACTGCGATTTTGCACGATTTCGGGGCGCGGCGGGGGATACCTGCCGCGCCCCTTTTCGTGTTTGCCGGGATCGATCGTACGGAAGCGAACATTTATTTCGCAAGCGAGGCCCCGGCATGCATCCGCGCGCGGGGGCTGTTGCGAAACTCACATGGGTTAGTTTAGCGATTGTGAGTAGATGTACCGCAGCACCGACCGTACCGACCGCAGCGACAGCGCTGCCTATGCCAATCTTTTCCTGGCGGCGCTGCCGCGGGACGATGCGAGGGCGGTCGCGGCGGTGGCGGTCCGCGTCACCTTCGCCGCCGCCGAGCCGGTAGTGCCGGAGGCGCAGGGCCCCTCGCTCTGGCTGCCCGAGACCGCCGTCCTTTCCTTCGGCGAGCGGATCGGCGCCGAGCTGGTAGAATGCGGCATGGTCGGGCGCGAGGGCGTGCTCGGTTGGGAGCCGGCCACCGGCATCGCCCCGTCGACGGCGATCGGCGTCCTGATCCGCGGTACCGCGCTGTCGATCCCCGGCGAGCGCGTCCAGGCGCTGTGTGCCGAGCGCCCGGCACTCGCCGCGGCGCTGCTGCGCTATCGCGAGACGGTGATCGCCCAGATGCGCTCGACCATCGCCGGGCGCCTGCACTGCCGGCCGGAGGCGCGGCTGGCGCGATGGCTCTGCATGCTGCACGACCGGGTCGAGGGCGACACGCTGGACATCACCCATCTGCGCCTTGCCGAGTTCCTCGCCTCGCGCCGGGCGGGCGTGACCGACAGCCTGCATCTGCTGGAGGGTGAACGCGTGGTTCGCTGCACGCGCGGCAAGATCGTGGTGCGCGACCGCGCTGCGCTGCAAGGGGTGGCGGGCGAATGCTATGGTGCGGCGGAAACGGTGCATCGCGCGCTGCTCGGTCCGTTCGGCAAGGTCGGCATCGCGGCTTAGCGTCAGTCGGCGTCGAGGCAGAGCCTTAGTCGTTCGAGCCCGCGCCGCACCCAGCTCTTCATCGTGCCGAGCGGGACCGATGCGTGGGTCGCCATCTCCGCATAGCTGTAGCCGTCGAAAAAGGCCGAGCGGATGAACTGGCGCTGATGGTCCTCCAGCAGGGTCATGCAGCGGGCGAGGCCGATGCGCAGGTCAGGGTCGCCCGACACGCTCGCATCCGCCGAGTCCTCGGGTTCGCCGTCCTCGCGCCGGCGATCGCGGCGGCGCTGACTGTCGATCGCGGTGTTGCGGGCGATCGTCGCCATCCAGCTGATCGGGCTGGCACGCGCGGGGTCGAAGCTGCCCGCCCGGTCCCAGATCTTCAGATAGACTTCCTGAAGAACATCCTCCGCCGCTTCCTTGTCGTGGACGAGGCGCAGAACGATCCCGAACAGTTTGTGCGACGTATCGGCATAGATGCGCGCAAAAGCTACGCGATCTCCGGCGGCGGCGAGGGCGAGGTCGTCATTCAGGCGATTTCGCGCCCCGTCCGCCGTCTGCATAGCCTCTCCTGTACCGTTTCGTACATTTAGCCGGGGCAGGATACCGCCGAAAAGAGGTAGTTTTGAACCATCGAACTACTACGGACTCTCGCTCGCCATTGGCGGGTGGCAGGCCGCCGGTGGGTGCGCTACGCTGACGATATGGCGCAGCAGCGTTCGATCCTGATCGTCGGCGGCGGTACGGCCGGATGGCTGACCGCGGCCTATCTGGCGCGGGCGCTCGGCCGGCGCTCCGCGATCACCGTTCTCGAGTCGCCCGGTATCGGCATCATCGGCGTCGGTGAAGGGGCGTTCCCGACGATCCGCACGACGCTGCGCCACATCGGCATCGACGAGGTCCGCTTCGTGCGTGAGGCGGGCGCGACGTTCAAGCAGGGCGTGCGGTTCGACGACTGGCTGTATCCGCCAACCCCGGCGGGGCGACACCGCTATCTCCACCCCTTCGACGCCCCCTATCAGGCGGAGGGTACCGATCTCGTCGCGCACTGGCTGCTCAAGCCGGCTTCCGCGCGCGAGCCTTTTGCCGAGGCAATGACGATCCAGAACCGCGTTGCCGATGCGGTGCGCGCGCCCAAGCATTCGGGCGAGGGCGATTACGACGGGCCGCTGTCCTATGCCTATCACTTCGACGCGCATCGGCTGGCCGCGTTGCTGCGGGCGCGGGCGGTCGAACTGGGCGTCAGGCATCTCGAGGGCGAGCTTCGCGGGGTCGAGACGGGCGATGGGGGGATCGCGCGGGTCCATACCGACGCGCACGGGGCGTTGACCGCCGACCTCTATGTCGACTGTTCGGGCTTTCGCGCCGAGTTGCTCGGCCGGGCGCTGGGCGCGCCGTTCCGGTCGGCCAAGGCGCATCTGTTCACCGACCGGGCGCTCGCTTGCAAGATTGCCTATGACCGGCCCGACACGCCGATCGAGAGCGTGACGACCGCGACCGCGCATGAGGCCGGCTGGATCTGGGACATCGGTCTTCAGCATGCGCGGGGGCTCGGCTGCGTCTATTCGAGCGCGCATCTGTCCGACGCGCGGGCGGCGGACATCCTGCGCGCCTATGTGGGCCACGATCGCTTCGACGCGCGGATCATTCCGTTCGAACCCGGCTGGCGCGAGGCGCAGTGGGTGGGCAATTGCGCCGCGGTGGGGCTGGCCGGCGGGTTCCTCGAGCCGCTCGAATCGACGGGGATCGTGCTGATCGAGGCGGCGGCGGCGATGATCGCCGAGTTCCTGCCGTTCGGCGGCCCCGTATCGGCGTCGGCGGCGCGCTTCAACGTGCTGATGGGTGCGCGCTATGCGGCGATCACCAATTTCCTGAAGCTGCATTATTGCCTGTCGTGCCGGCCCGAACCGTTCTGGCGCGACAATGCCGACCCCGCTTCGGTCCCCGACACGCTGGCGGCAATGCTGGCGGTATGGCGGCATCGGCCGCCCAGCCGGTTCGACTTCCTCGTAGGGACGGAGAGCTTCGCGCCGTTCAACTATCAATATGTGCTGTACGGGATGGGGTTCGAGACCGATCTCGGTCAGGACGCGGGCGGCGGTCCGGACGCCGCCCATGCCGAGCGCCTGTTCGAGCGCATCCGCAGCTTCGGCCGGCAGGCGGTGGCCGAACTGCCCGAGCACCGCACGCTGATCCGCCAGATCGGCGATGGCGTCGCCGCCTAGCGCAGCCAGTCGATCTCCAGCCAGAACTTGTCGGTATCGGCGGCGAAACCATCCGCCTGGTAATGCGCCCACCGTGCAGAGAACTGGAACGGCCCGCGCTTCGCCAGCGCAAGCAGGTCGAGCTCATCGCCATAGCGGCGCACCAGCCGGTCGCTGGTAAAATGATGACCCGCCGCGGTCAGCGCGATGCTGTCGAACGCGCCGACCTGCTTCCAGCTATGGCCGAGCGTCGCGTAATAGTCGCGTACGCCGTCAGGCGGCGTGGTCGCGAACTTGCCGGCCCAGCCGTTGAACTTAAACGCGGCGCCGAGCGGGGCCTGCACGCTCGTCAGCGGGATCCCGCGGTCGGCCCCCAGCAGCTCGCCGCCCAGCCCCGCGGTCCAGCCGCCGCGCCCCAGCACCGCCTCCGCCAGCGCATAGGTCGCGGCATAGTCGTTGGGGTTGCGGTGCCAGTCGCTCTGCCGCGCGGTCGTGGCGGTGTAGGTGAGGGACAGGTCGCGGGCGAGCGGCAGCTTGCCGTTGGCGCGCAGCCCCCCAGGTCTGGCTCGACAACGCGAAGTTCTGGACCGCCGCCGCATCCTGATCGACTAGATAGGCGAAGGCCGAGAGCGCCGCGCGTGGGCCGCCGATGCTGGCGAGCGCGAAGAGATTGTCGCCGCCGATGCGGGTCGGGCGTGCGCCATAGCCGTCGCGGCCATAGACCGTCCGCACCGACCAGGCATAGCTGAGGTCGAGACGCGGCCCCGCGCCCTTGCCGAGCTGGACGCGCGCCGCATCGAAGGTCTGCTCGCTCTGCCGCCAGGGGGCCGCGGCGACGAAGCGGTCGTCGGCGAGCGTAATGCGCTGGCGGCCCGCGGTCGCCGTCACGCCCGGCCCGGCATAGCGGAGCTGAAGGCGGTTGAGCTCGATATTCTCCGGGTCGGGTACGGTCGGATAGCCCGGCCGCATATTCAGCCCGTCATTGTAGCGCTCGACCAGTGCGGCGACGGCCTCGCCCTCGATCAGCGCCGACCACGGCCCGTGCTCGGCGGTGATGCCGGGGCGAAGGCGCAGCGTCAGCGCGTCGGCGCTGCGCGGTAGATCCACCTGATCGACATGTTCGTAGCGCAGCCGCGCATCGATGCTCGGCTTGATCGCGATCTCCTGCGCCGGCGCCGCCGTGCCGACGAGCGCCGAAAGGAGCGCCAGCGCCCTGCGCATCAGGCCGCGGTCGCCAGTTCGCGCTCGTCGACGGGCGCCAGCTCGCCGCTGGCGCGCGCGCGCCGGCCATAGACCGCCTCGAACAGCGGGGTCGCCATCACCGTCGTCACGATCGCCATCAGCACCAGCATCGAGAAGAGCGTCGGGCCGATGATGCCCTTTTGCAAGCCGATATTGATAATGATGAGCTCCATCAGTCCACGCGAGTTCATCAGCGCACCGATGCCGAGCGCGGTACGGTTGTCCTCGCCCGCCAGCCGAGCGGCAGCGTAGCAGGCGCCGAACTTCGCGAGGATCGACACGGCGAGGATGCCGAGCGCGACGAGCAGCAGCGGCAGCGAATTGACCATGTCCATCCGCGTGTTCAGCCCTGAATAGGTGAAGAACATCGGCAGGAGGAGGACGACCGCCAGCGGCTCCACCTTGCGCTTCATCTCGGTCACGAACAGCCTGCGCGGCATGCACGCGCCGAGCAGGAACCCGCCGAAGATCGCGTGGATGCCGATCGCGTCCATCAGGAACGCCGACAGGCAGAACAGCGCCAGCGTGATCGCCAGCACCTGCATCGACATCTCGCCGCGCGCCTCGACCGCGCGGCCGAGCGGGGCGAGCAGGCGGTGGCCCACCGTCACCATGAACAGCACGTAGAGAAGCGCCCCGCCGATCGCGATCACCGCAACGCCCGGTCCGGCACCGAACGTCGCCAATACCACCGCGAGCACGCACCACGACGCGGCGTCGTCGAACGCTCCGGCAGTCAGCGACAGCGTGCCGAGCGAGGAATTGGTCAGCCCCCGCTCGTTGATGATCCGCGCCAGCATCGGGAAGGCGGTGAGGGCGATACACGCACCCATGAACAGCGTCGCGTTGCTGGTGCTGATTCCCGGCGTGAACAGGCCCGGCACCTGGAGCAGCCAGGGCGTGATGAGCGCGGCGAGCGCGAACGGCGCGGCGATGCCGGCGGCCGAAACCCCCGCCGCACTCCTGGCCTTGGTGCGGAAATGGTCGAGGCGGAGCGTCAGGCCGACGAGGAACATGTAGAGCCCGACGCCAAGCTGCGCGCCTGTATAGAGGACGTTGCGCGTCTCCTTGGGAAAAATCGCCGCCTGAAGGTCGGGGGCGATAAGCCCGAACAGCGATGGCCCGAGCAGCACGCCGGCGATCATCTCGCCCACCACCTGCGGCTGGCCGAGGAAGCGCTGGCCGATCCAGCCGACGACGCGGCACGCGGCGATGATGATCGCGAGCTGGAGGAAGAAATGGATGCTGAAGTCGCCAGGCGCATAGCTTTTGGCGGCATTCACCGCGGGGCCGTGCGGTGCCAGCACGTCGCCGAGCGCGGTCCAGCCCTGGTTCAATAGGTCGAGCATCGTTCCTCCCCCGAGGGTGCGGCCGCTTCGCCGCTTGCCGTGACCGCTTTGAAACCGCGATCCCATGGCGCCCGCAAGCGGCCTTTGGGATGCGTCGAGCGATTTCCGGTTCGAGTCGCCAATCTGTTGCAGCGGCTCCACAAGGTAGGTACGTACCTACATATAATTCAATCAGGATCGGGCCATGAAGATCGTTAGCGCACGCGAATTCAATCAGGACGTGAGCGCCGCCAAGCGGATCGCGCGCGAGGAGCCGCTGTTCGTGACCGATCGCGGGCGGCCGACTCACGTGCTGATGAGTATCGAGGCGTATCGCGGGCTGAAGGGACGTCGCGAATCGATCGTCGATCTGCTGGCGGTCGCCGCGCCCGCGCCGCCGGTCGCTGCGCGCGACGACTGGCGGGGATGAGGGGCGAGTGTACCTGCTCGACACGCCGATCCTGATCGAATTGCGGGGTGCGCGGGCGCCCGATGCCGATCCGCGGCTGGTCGCCTGGGCTGCGGCGACGCCGCGCGAGCGGCTGTTCGTCTCGGCCGTGAGCCTGGTCGAGATGGAGGGCGCGGCGGCGCGTGCCGGACGCGACGACAAGGCGGCTGGCGCGGCCTGGCGCGAATGGATCGAGGCGCGGCTGCTGCCGGCTTTCGAGGGACACGTCTTGCCGGTCGACGCGGCGGTGGCGCGCCGCCGCGGGACGCTCGCCCTTGCCGATACGCGCGATGCGCTGATCGCCGCCACCGCGATCGAGCATGGCCTGACGATCGTCACGCGCGATCGCCCGGCGTATCGCGGTACGCGCGCGCGGTTGCTCGATCCATCGGCACAGGCGGCAGAATCGCCGCTGGCCGAAGAGGCGGAAGACTGGCGCACCGCGGGGCGGGGCGGTCCGGCATGGTTGCGCAACCTGTTCATTCGTGGCTGAATCGTCGCATCCGGGACGACCGACGCCGGAGTCGCGGCGTTAACCACGAATCGACAGATACTTAGCGTAGTTTAGGGGCGTTATTCCGCAGCCGTTCCATTATAGCGCCAGAACGGCCGCCGACCGCGGCGCTTGAAACTCGCTTCGAAGGAAGCATCGATGCCCTATCCGTCGAACCATTCCGCCATGGCGCTGTTCGTCCAGCGCCTCGCATCGCACACGCCGCTCGATGCCGACGCGCGAGAGGCGCTGTTGTCGCTCCCCGTCCAGCGGCACGACGTGCGCGCGCATGCCGATTTCGTCGAGGTCGGCTCGTCGAGCGACCATGCCAGCCTGGTGGCGGAGGGGCTGGTGGGGCGCTTCGGTCAGACCGGCGATGGCCGGCGCCAGATCGTGTCGCTGCACCTGCCGGGCGAGATCGCCGACCTGCAATCGGTGATCGTGCCGCAGGCGACGACCGCGCTCACCGCGCTGACCGGATCGACGCTGCTGCGCGTCGCGCACGACGACCTGCGGCGCGTCGGCCTTCGGCATCCGGGCATCGCCACCGCCTTCTGGCGCGCCTGCGTCGTCGAGGCGGCGATTGTCGCGCAGTGGCTCATCAACATCGGCCAGCGCCCCGCGCGGTCGCGGATGGCGCACCTCTTCTGCGAAATGGCGACACGCTACGCGCAGCTCGATCAGTCCGACGGCCGCCGCTATCGCCTGCCGATGACGCAGGAGCAGCTCGGCGACGCGCTGGGCCTGACCTCGGTCCACGTCAACCGCACGCTCCAGGGCCTGCGCGAGGAGCGGCTGGTGTCGGTGTCGCGCGACAGCGTCGAGATCCTCGACTGGGACGGGCTGGTCGCCGCAGGCGAGTTCGACCGCGCCTATCTCGCCGCGGCCTGATCCTCACGCGGGCCGACGAGAACGCGCAGCTTGCGCATGACCGCGCCGAGATCGGCGGGCTTCTCGATCCGGTCGACCCCGCCGAACCGATCGGGCAGCGCCGCCGCGTCGTAGCCGGTCAGGAACAGGAACGGTACCGTACGCTCGAGGAGCGCGTCGGCCACGAGCGTCGAGATCCCGCTGCCCAGATTGACATCGACGACCGCCCCGTCGATCCGCGCTTCGACCAGATGCGCGATCGCCGACGCCGCATCGGCGAAAGGCCCGGCGACGATGCCGCCCGCCCGCTCGACCGCCGCCTTGAGCTCGAACGCCAGGTAGAATTCGTCCTCGACCACCAGGATCGCTGCCCCGGCCAGGATCGGTCCGTCGGATTCGCGCAGGCGTGTCATGGCCGTCATTTCCGGTCGTCTCGGCGGGCGGGATCGCCACCGCCCAGGATGCTCGCCCGTGGCACGAGCGGGATGTCGAGCGTGCAGCGGATCCCGTCGGGGAGCAGGTCGATCCGCCCTTCGCCGCGCAGCTCGTAGGGAACGCGGCGAGTGATGAGCTCGGTCCCGAATCCCTCGCACCCGGAAGCGGGCCGGGGCATGTCGACGCCGCGTTCCCGCCATTCGAGGTGGAGCCAGCGGCGCTCACCCTCGACCCGTTCGTGCCATTCGATCGTCAGCCGGCCGCGGTCGCTAGAAAAGACGCCGTATTTGAGGGCATTGGTCGAAAGCTCGTGCACGGCGAGCGTCAGCACTTCGGCCACCTTCGCCGGCAGGCGAACGCCCGGCCCGGACAGCTCCACACGATCGAAATCGGCGGCCTGTGCGTCGAGTTCGTCGCGGATCACCAGTTCGAGGTCCGCGCCCGCATCGACCGCCCGCGTCAGCAGGACCTGAGTCCGCGCGAGTGCACCGAGCCGCCCCTCCAGATGCTGGACGAACTCCTCCGCGCTCTGATCGGCATCGTGGGTGCGCCGGATGATCGAGCGCACGACCGCGAGGATATTGCGCACCCGATGCTGAAGCTCGCCGAGCAGCAGCCGCTGGCGCTCCTCGGCCTCGCGCCGTTCGGTCAGGTCGATTGCGGCGCCGACCATGCGTTGCGGGCGGCCCTCGCCGTCATAGGTGAAGCGGCCGCGCGCCGCGATCCAGCGGATGGTGCCGTCGCGGTGGACCGCGCGAAATTCATGCGCATATTCGGCGTGATCGGCGATCGCGCTGGCCAATGCAGCCTCCGTCGCCGGACGATCGTCGGGGTGGACGCAGGCCAGCCACGCCTCGAAACCCGGCACGATCTCGCCCACCGCATAGCCGTACATCCGGTAATGTTCGTCGGACCACGCGATGTGCCCCGTCCGCACGTTCCAGTCCCACAGGCCAAGGCGTCCGACCTCGGTCGCGCTGCGCAGCCGCTCCTCGCTTTCGGCGAGCTCGTGCTGCGCGCGCTGGATGCGGGTGATGTTCTGATCGATGCCGCCGATCCGCTCGATCGCGCCATCGGTGCCGCGGATCGGGAAGGCGGTGGTGCGCACCCATCGGTCCTCGCCGTCGGGGTGGTGGATGCGATAGTCGAAGGTGGTCGATTCCCCCGCCTGCGCGCGGGCGATCTGGGCCTTTGCGCCCGCGCGGTCGCCCGGCACGATCCGGTCGAGCCAGCGGTCGAGGCCTGGGGTCACGATCGCCAGCGTGACCGGGATGCCGTACAGCGCCTGGAACGCCGGGGTCAGATATTCCCAGTGCAGCGTCGCGGCATCGCGGATCCACAGCACGTCCTGCGACGCCTCGCCGAACCGGCGGAAGCGTTCCTCGCTGCGGCGCAGGCGGTCGCTGGCCGCCTCGTCGCGAAGGCGGAGGAGCTCGGTCTGCGCGGCCTTCCACTCGGTGATGTCCTTGGTCGTGGTGACGACGCCGTCGCCCAGCCGCGTGACGCTTTGCAGGAACCAGCCGTCGAACTGCTCGTGCACATAATGGTGCTCGCGCAGGCTGGGCTCGCCCGTTTCGGTGACCTGGCGAAAGACGTCGAAGATCCCCTCGACCACGACGCCGGGATTGCGTTCGAGCAGGCTCTCGCCCTCGACCTTGCCGAACCGCGATTCGGACATGTGATTGTTGAGCAGCCAGTTGAAGTCGGTGATCGTGCCGCGCGCGTCGCGGACCGCCTCGAACACCTGGATCATGTCGATCGAGGCGTCCATCGTGCCCTGAAGCAGGTCGCGGCTGCGCGCCAGTTCGCGGCTGCGCTCGCGCACGCGCTGGGCGCTGGCGGCGAAACGGGCGAGGCTGTTGAGCAGGCGCAGGTCCTCGCCATCGAAACGATGGCCGGGATCGTGCGCCGCGATCCATAGCGTTCCCGCCGGCACCCCATCGAGGTGAAAGGGGACGATCAGCAATTCGGCGGCGGCGGGGTCGGTCGGCGCGCCCGCGAACCGGTCGGCGGGCCGGATCATCAAAAGCGGCGCGTCACGCTCGACGACGATGCCGCACGGGCTCCCCTCGAGCGGGATCGCGGTGCCGCCGAGCGATGCCCAGGCCCCCGACACCGCCTCCCACACGCCGCATGCCCCCTCGCAGATGGTCGTGCCGGCCGACCCGGCGATCCCCGCGTCGACGAGCAGATCGGCCAGCCGCGCGAGCACGCCCTCCGGCCGCTCGGCGAGTTCGATCGCCAGGTGGGAGAGCATTCGTGCCTCGATCGCGTGGTCGGGCGCTCGCGCCGGGCGCCGATCGAGCAACCGGGTCGCGTCCGCCGCTGCAAAATCGCCTGGCTTCATCGCTGGCATCCCGCCCCGTTGCGCATTTCGGGCCACCCTAGCGCGATCGGGCGGGCGCGTCGCTGATCCAGGAGAGGCAGGGCGACGGTTTCGATCAGCTGCCCTTGCGGCCGATCTTCGCAACGCGGCCCGCCACGTCGGCGGCGACGCCCGGCGTCACGAACCGGCCGATATCGCCGCCATAGAGCGCGATTTCCTTGACCAGCCGGCTCGCGATCGGCTGGAGCGAGACGTCGGCCATCAGGAAGACCGTCTCGATCCGGTCGTTGAGCTGCTGGTTCATGCCGGCCATCTGATATTCGTATTCGAAGTCGGCGACCGCGCGCAGGCCGCGCACGATCATGTCCGCCCCCTCGCGCTCGGCAAAGTCCATCAGCAGCGAATCGAACGCAACGACATGAATGTCGCCCTCGATCGCGTCGACCTCCCGCCGGACCATCTCCATCCGCTCATCCAGGCTGAACATCGGCGACTTGGACGGGTTGGTGGTGACGCCGATCACCAGCCGGTCGACGATCCGCGCCGCCCGCCCGATGATATCCATGTGCCCCAGCGTGACGGGGTCGAAGGTGCCGGGATAGACGGCGGTGCGGTTGCTCAACGATCGCGCTCCAGCGTGTAGCGGGCAAGGTCGCGGAGCAGGTCGGCCTCGGGGCCGTAGGCGTGGAGGTGCGCGACCGCCTGATCCACCAGCATCCGCGCCTGTTCGCGGGCGCGGTCGACGCCGAGGAGGGAGACGAAGGTTTCCTTGCCCGCCTCGCCGTCCTTGCGTAGCGCCTTGCCCACCTTGTCCTCGTCCCCCTCGATATCGAGGAGGTCGTCCGCGATCTGGAAGGCGAGGCCGATGTCGCGGGCGTATCCCTTCAGCCCCGTCCGCCCCTCATGCGCGACGCGGCCGAGGATGGCACCCGATTCGACCGAACACGCAATCAGCGCGCCGGTCTTCATCGCTTGCAGGCGGGTGACGGTGGCGAGGTCGAAGCTCGATCGCTCCGCCTCCAGGTCCATCGCCTGACCGCCCGCCATGCCCGAGGGGCCGGAGGCGAGGGCGAGGCACTGGATGAGTTCGACGCGGACGAAGGGGTCGGGGTGGGTCGCGTCGTCGGCCAGGATCTCGAAGGCGAGGGCGTGGAGGCAGTCGCCTGCGAGGATCGCGGTCGCCTCGTCATACGCCTTGTGCACCGTCGGCTTGCCGCGGCGCATGTCGTCGTCGTCCATCGCGGGAAGGTCGTCGTGGACGAGGCTGTAGACGTGGATGCACTCGATCGCGGTCGCCACGCGCGCCGCGCACTGGCGGTCGACCCCGAACAGCCGCGCGGTGGCGAAGACAAGGAGCGGTCGCAGCCGCTTGCCCCCGCCGATCGCGGCATGGCGCATCGCGTTGTAGAGATCGGCGCGCGCATCCGTGGGAACGGGGAGCAGCGCGTCGAACTGGCGGTCCATTTCCGCGGTGATCTCGCGCATCGCGTTCTTGAGCGCGAGGCTGGGCGCGGGAAACGTCATGCCCATCAGGCGCCGAATGGGGTGGTGCCGGCGGCGCGGCCGTCGGCGTCGGTGCGGATCGCCTCGATCCGGGCCTGTGCCGCGTCGAGCCGGGCGGCGCACTGGCGCTTCAACTGGTCGCCGCGCTCATAGAGGTCGATCGCTTCCTGAAGCGTCGCCTCACCGCTTTCGAGGCGGGCGACGATGCGCTCGAGTTCCTTGAGCGCGTCCTCGAACGATAGCTCGGCGATGCCGGTTTCCTCTGCCATGCTCCAGCCTATGCGACAGGGAAGGGGCGCGGCGCAATGGGGAGCCAAGCGGGGACCTGCGGGTTGTTGCGGACAAATCCAAGCCGAAAGGTCGCATCCCCCATGTTTGAAACCGTGAACCCCGCCACCGGCGAAGCCCGTCCCCCGATCGAGGAGCTGGACGCGGCCGGGATCGAGGCCGCGCTGGCGACCGCGCATGCCGCCTATCGCGACTGGCGCCTGACCCCGGTCGAGACGCGCACGGCCCTTCTCTCCAAGATCGCCGACGCGTTCGAGGCGAACAAGGACCGGCTGGCGCGGACCGCGACCGAGGAGATGGGCAAGACGCTCAAATCCGCGATTGCCGAAGTCGAGAAATGCGCGGCGGGCTTCCGCTATTACGCCGAGCATGGCCCCGATTTCCTGAAGGACCAGCGCGTCGAGACCAAGGGCGGGCACGCCATCGCCACGTGGCAGCCGATCGGCATCGTGCTGGCGGTGATGCCGTGGAACTTCCCCTATTGGCAGGTCGTCCGCTTCCTCGCCCCCGCAATCCTGG
>CAJYLT010000007.1 GCA_913775795.1 uncultured Sphingomonas sp.
GGGATCGACGGCTCATAGAGGTCGGCGTCCATCTCGTAGAACTTGCCGTGGATGTTGTGGATGCGCGGCATGTAGTCGAGCATCCGCTTGGGCTCGAACGCGGCATTGTGGCGCAGCGTCTCGGCCATCGCGAGCGCCGGCCCCTGCCCGCCCATCTCGCGCACGTTGAGGATGACGTATTCGCTCAGCACGCGATCCTCGTACGCCTTGGCGATATAGTCGGCGATGTTCTTTGGCACACCGATCCGCTCGAACTTGGCCTTCCAGACGCGCGGGAACTGGAACAGGAACATGCCCATGTCGGGCAGGAAGCCCAAGGCGTTGGAACCCGACGTCTCGAAGGCGTCGGCATGGCGGACGATCCAGGGATGATCGAAATGCAGCGGCGCGTGCACCTCGATCAGGATCTTGATGCCCTTTTCCTCGGCGTACGGCGCCGCAGCAACCAGCACCTCGGGCGCGATCGAGACGAGCGCGCGGATGTATTTCACGCCGAGCAGCGCACCGAAATCGATGTCGCGGCGGACGCTCGCCACCTGCTCCTCGAACGGCATCTCGCGGCCCTTGTACCGCTTGTAGTCGAGCATGAAATCGTGGGCGACGGGCACGCAGTCATACTGCTTGAGCAGGCGGTGCCACTCCTCGACCTTGGCCTGATCGACGCCGACCTCGGGCCAGCCCCAGAAGGTCTGCTCGCCGATCACCTCGATCCCCCGCGCGCCGAAGTCGGCACAGGTGCGGATGCAGTCCTCGAGGGTCATCTTGCCCGTGAAGGTGTCGTTCTGGAAGCTGTAGAGGCTGACGCCCCGCTTGATCTCGGCCATTGCCCGTTCCTCGTCCGATGGCGGCCCGGCTTCGGGCCTTGATCGAGGCTGGCGATCGGCACGGCGAGCGTGCGGCGCTGACGCGCCCGACCGCTCGACTCCTCTCCCCATCTCAATTAGAACCTGTATTCTATATCAGGCCGGCACGGTCAAGCGGGGAGACGAGAAATGACGATCGTTCGGACGGCATTGCGCGTCCTCCTGTCGCTGCCACTGGCGGCATTCTTCGGCTTCGTTGGTTGGATGAAGGCGAGCGCGCCGGTGGCGACGCTGGCGCAGCACGGCGCGTGGACCGTGCGCATCCCCGAACCGCTCGGCCGCGCGGTGGGGGTGAGCGAGATCGTCTGCGCGCTGCTGCTGCTGGTCGGCCTGCTGCCGCGCCGCGCCCGGATCGGCGCGGTCGCGGCACTGGTGCTGATCGCCAACCAGGGCGTCGCCGCCGCGGTCCATGCGAGCGCGGGCGAGAGCCACGCGCTGCCGCAAAACGCGGTACTGCTCGCCGCGCTTGGCGTCGTCGCGTGGCTGTCGCGGCGCTATTTCTCGGTCCGATAGGCCTCGGGAATGTCGAAGCCGGTTGCCTTGTCGAGCGCCGGGATCGTCACCTTGCCCGTTGCTGCCCACTCCGCCCCGCGGGTTACCAGCGTACGCACGCCGTCGAACTGGAGCGTGTCGGGCCCGTGGCCGAGCGTGATCGAAAAGACGCGGCCCTTGCCGTAATCCTGCGTCCAGACGACGGGGTTGGGCTTGTTCATCCCCTTCATCTTCGCGACGTTCGCGGCCTTGTACGCCTCATAGTCGTATTTCGGCCCAGCCTTTTCCGGCACATAATCGGCCGGATCGTCGAACGCGGTCGCGAGCACCGTCACCTTCGCCGCCGGGTCGAAGGACATGTTGGTGTATTTGTCCTCCATGAAGCTCCAGATGTACGGGCGCAGCCCAGCCGTGACGGGGTGCGTCCTGCTCTCGATCTTCACGCGAAACCCGTCGGGCGGCGAGCGGCGGCTCTCGCCCGGCACCATCACCGCGCCGAGCAGCCTTTTGTATCCGGGAATGTCGCGGCCCCAGGTGAAGCTGGAGTGGAACGCGACGAGCCCGCCGCCCTGCGCCACGTAATCGTAGAGCGCCCTGAACGCGCCGGGCGACCAGAGATGCTGCGCCTTGTCGCCGTAATTCCAGCGGCTGGCATAGTTCAAAAGCACGACGTCGTACTTCTTCAGCATCGCCAGCGTGCCGTCGTCGAAATCCTCGGTCACGCGCACGTCGAAGCGGCCCGTGTCCTTCATCATCGTGCGAAGCTGGTTGTTCACGCCGGTCCAGTCATGCTCGTAGCTGTTCTGGCCGCTGATGATGAGGACCTTGAGCCGCGCTTCCTTCGGATCGACGGGGGTGACGACGCGCTGCACCGTCTCGGGCGGGGCATAGGGCTTGTTGCCGGGCATCGTCGGGATGTCGGCGACGGGCACCTGCTGCGCGGCGGCGAGCAGGGGAAGGAGCAGCAGGGGCTTCATCGTGTCTCTCCGGATCAGGCGGTCGCGAGCGCGGGGCGGCGGCCGGCGGGCCACAACAGGATGACGCCGGCCTGAAGCGCGAGGAGCACGATCGGCCAGCCATAATAGGACCAGCGGATCGTCTGACGCGCGGTCTCGGTCACCCCGCCGGGTACATAGCCCGCGATCCCCAGCGAATAGGCGATCGCCGCCGTCCCCACCGCCATGCCGATCTTGGTGGCCAGGCTGATGCCGGAGGACAGCAGGCCTTCGTTGCGCGTTCCGAATTCGGCCTCGTGATAATCAACCGTCTCGGCCGCCATCGTGAAGATACCGGTGATCGTGACCGAGGTGGCGATCGAGGCCATCAGATAGACCGCGATGAACGCGGGCGGCGACGCTTCGGTCAGCGGCAGCACCGCGAACAGCGCGATCGAGACGAGGATCGCGGCGAGACACCCCCTGCGCAGCCCCGTACGCGCCAGGATCGGCGGCGCGATGAACGCGGCGAGCAGCAGCATGCCGGAGATCGCCGGCAGCAGGATCGAGATCATCCACGGCCGCCCCAGCACTTCGATTGCGAAGAAGGCGGTGAGCGAGATCATCGCCCCGAAGCGGATGAAATAGAGCAGCGTGAAACCGAAGCAGACGGCCCAGGCGCGATTGCGCAGCATCTGCCCGATCGCGGGCATCACGGCGAACCGCGGCGAGGCATTGTCGTCGAACCGCTCCCGGCAGTTGCGAAAGAGGAGGAACAGCGCGACCAGCGACAGCCCGGCGAACAGCGTCGCGGTCGCCGCGAAGCCGCGCTGCTCGTCACCGCCGCCGAACAGCCCGACCAGCGGCATCGTCGCGGCAGTGCCGAGGATCACCGAGACCGACGTGCCGATCGAGCGCATGCCGCTCAGTTTCAGCCGCTCGCCGGTGTCGCGCGTCATCATCGGCAACAGCGCGGTATAGGGGATCGACCCCAGCGACATGAGGATGCCGAGCGCCTTGAACGTGAGAAATGCATAGAGCAGCCGCATAGTCTCGCTGCCCGCGGGCACGTTGAACAGCAGCACGACGACGACGGCGTAGGGGACGGCGGTGAACAGGAAATAGGGTCGCGTGCGGCCCCATCGCGAACGCGTCTTGTCGACCGCGATGCCGACGAGAATGTCGATGACGGCATCGAGCAGCCGCGCGGCGAGGAAGATCGTGCCGACCGCCGCGGCAGGCAGCTTCGCGACGTTGGTATAGTAATAGAGCAGGAACGCCCCGGCCATGTTGTAGGCGAGGCTGTAGCCGAAGTCGCCGAAGCCATAGCTCAGCCGCTCGGTCAGGGTCAGGCGGGGCGTTTCGGGGTCGGCCATCCACTATCCCACAAAAAAACGGGGCGCCGCGAGGATCAAGCAGCGCCCCAGGACGGGATCAGTAATCGACGGTCAGGCGCACGCCGTAGGTGCGCGGCGCGCCAAAGGTCCAGTTGTAGATGTCGTCAGGGCCGGCCGCGACGAAGGTCCCGTAGGCCAGCGGCTGCGCATCCTCGAGATTGCGGACGAACGCCTGTACGCTGAACTTCTCGTTCGCCGGGCGATAGATCAGCGCGACGTCGGTCTGGCTGAAGCCGCGCTGGCGGCTGTCGTTGTAATTGAAGATGTCGAGGAAATAGTCGCTCTTGAACCGCGAGAAGGCACTCGCTGTCAGCGTGCCGGCATTGCCCAGGTCGAAGACGTGGTCGTAACCGAGCGTGATGATGACGTCGGGGCTCTGCGGCAGCTTGTTGCCAGCGAGGTTGGGCTGGGTCACCGTGTTCGGATTGTTGTCGAGGTCGCCCACCGACGTATCCGCCCCGCCGACGCTGAACACCGTATAGGCGGCAAGCAGGTCGTCATACTTGGCGTTCAGATAGTTGAAGGTCGCGTTGAACGTGTCGTGCTTCGACAGCTTGAAATTGCCCTCGACCTCGATGCCCCAGATCGTCGCCTTGCCGGCGTTGAAGATCTGGCCGCCGACCGCCGGATTGAGCAGCACCGACGCCTGCAGGTCCTTGTAGTCGTAATAAAAGGCCGAGGTGTTGATCTGGTGCGGCCCGATGCCGAACTTGCCGCCGACCTCGTAAGCGGTGTTGCTCTCGGGATCGTAGGAGCCGACGCTGTCGAAGCCGCCCGCCTTGTAGCCCGTCGACACCTTGCCATAGATCAGCGTGTCGGCACTGGGCTTGTAGTTGAGTCCCGCGAGCCAGGTCACCTTCTCGCCCTTCGCCTCCGGCGTCAGCACCTGCGGCGCCGGACGCACCTTGGTCAGGTCGACGCGGCCCGAATTGAAGACGAAGAAATAGTTGCCGAACACGCCGGTGCGATCGTCATGCGTGTAGCGCAGGCCGCCGACCGCGGTCAGCTGATCGGTGAAGGGCACCTCGACTTGGCCAAACGCGGCATAGCTCTTCGTCTCGCTCGCGCGGGTGAAGAAGTTGATGTAGCTGCCGTTCGGGCCGATGAAGCGGTTGAACAGGCCGCGGACGTTGTCGAGCTTCTCGTTGAAGTAGAAGCCGCCGACCTGCCACTGGAAGCCGCCCGCCGGGTTGTTGCCGCTCAGCCGGATCTCGTGGCTCTGCGTCTCGACATTGTTGTCGAACTCGAGGAACTCGTACGCGGGCGGCAGCGCCTGCTTGGTGTCCTGCGAGCTGTCGCGATAGCCGCCGGTATAGGTGAACGTGGCCGGGCCGAAGTCGTACTGGAGCCGGCCGCGGATCGCGGTGGATTCGATGTGGTTGGGGCTGAGGCCCGAGATCGGCGCGTCGTACCGCTTCCGGTCGACCGTTTGGAGATAGCTGGTGCCGGTCGGGATGCACTGCGTCCCCGGCGTCAGCGGCGCGACCTCGGTCCAGCCGATGCCCGAGCAGCCCGCACCCGGCGCACGGCCGCCGCGATTGACGTCCACCGCGGCGAAGGCGGGGATGATGTTGTCGATCTCGACATACTCACCGACCAGGTCGACGGTCAGGCCGGACACCGGCGTCAGGCGAAGGCTGGCGCGGCCGCCCTTGGTACCGGCACTACCCGACTTCGCGTCGATGTTGGGGTGATAGAAATAGCCGTCGCGGTCGGTGTAGATGCCCGACAGGCGCAGCCCACCGAAATCGCCGAACGGCACGTCGACGCCGCCCTCGACGCTGAAGGCGTTGTAGTTGCCGTAGCTGGCGTTCAGGTTGACGCCGAACTCCTTGCCGGGCTTGCGCGTGATGAAGTTGATCGCGCCGCCGGTCGCGTTGCGGCCGTAGAGCGTGCCCTGCGGACCGCGCAGCACCTCGACCCGGTCGAGGTCGAACAGCGAGACGTTGAGGATGTTCGGGCGGTTCAGATACTCGCCGTCGATGTTGATGGCGATCGACTGGTCCTGCGCCTCGTCGTTCGAATTGGTGCCGACGCCGCGAACGGCGACGCGGGTGTACTGCGAATCCTGCGTGATCTGGAGCACGGGGGCGATCCGCTCGACCTCGCGGAAGTCGGTGACGCCGGCCTGGGCGATCGCCTCCGCTCCGACCACATCGATCGCGATCGGCACGTCGTTGAGCCGCTCGGCGCGGTTCTGGGCGGTGACGATGATGTCCTTCGTGGGATCGTCGGTTTCGGTCGTATCGGCGGGCGGCGGCACGTTCTGAGCCATCGCCGGGGTGGCCACCGCGATCAGCCCGCAGCCGGCGAGCAGGACGCACTTCTTCGGAAAACGAGTCATCAAACCCTCCCCATCACGTGCGCCGATTCGAATAGGCCGGCGCTTTGTTAATAGAATTGTTGTTCTAGTTCGTTTCAATTCGGTGTCAAGCGCCGGGTCGAACGCCTTGGGTCAACTGATCCGCCATCGCCTCGACCGCTGCGGAAATGCCGGCATCGGCGAGGTTTCCCGCGGCATCGAAGGGCTTCTGTTCGATCGAATTGACGGCGAGCCCGATCGGCGTCGGCCAGCCGCGCATCGCGTGGACGATGCCGCGCAGCGCCGCGAGCGTGACGCCCCCCGCCTGCCATCCGGCCGCCGACACGATCAGCCCAACCGGGCGCCCGTCGAAATAGGGCCGCGCATCGCCGCGCAGATCCTCGAGTAGGTCGATCGCGTTTTTGACGAGGCCGGAGACGCCGCCGTGATAGCCGGGCGAGGCGATGACGAGCGCGTCGCAGGTCCGCACCGCCTCCACCAATTCGGCCTCGGCCGGCGAGCGGTCGGGCGTTGCGGGGTCGAAATGCGGCAGCTGTGCCAGGTGCGGGCCGTCGAACATCCGCACGCTCGCCCCGCGCGCCTCGCACGCGGTCAGGACGGCGCGGGCCAACCGCTCGCTCGACGATCCGGCACGCAGCGTGCCGCCGATGCCGACGACGCGCATCAGGCCGCGACCGGCGACGGGCTGAGCGCGGGCATCACCTTCTGCGAGATAAGGTCCAGCGTCTGGTCGGCGAGGCGCAGCCGCTCCTCGGTCAGCGGGCCCGTGGTGGTGCCGCACAGGATGTTGCCGATGCCGAGGTCCTGATAGGGCTTCAGATGCTCGATCACCGTCTCGGGCGAGCCATAGAGGCACCAGGTGCCGATCCAGTCCTCGGTCAGTGCGTTGGGCGTGCGGTCGGTCTTCTTGTTCGCCGCGTCGCCCTCGGCCCGCGCGTTGAACTCGGCCTCGCGCTCGATCGCTTCCTGATAGGCGCGAAGGATGACTTCCAGTTCCTCGCGCGCCTGCTCGTCGGTCTCGGCGACATGGACGCACTGATAGGTGTGCGTCGTCCAATCGAGCGCCGCCGCGACCGCTTCGTCCGAATGGCCCGCGCCGGTCAGCGCGGCGTGATAGGCGTCGAAATACTTCTTCACATGGACGAACGGCTCGGTCCCGCCGATGACCGGCGGGGTGAAGGCGGGAATGAACGCCGGCCAGGCATTATCCGCGGCGCGGCGCATGCTCGCCTCCTTCATCGCGACGGGCATCAGCCGGGCGTGACGGGGCGTGTAGTTGGTGGGCGCGATCCGCTGGAGCACGCGGCCCTGATGCGGTCCGTTGTCGATGACGATCGCGGGATCGTCCATCTGCTTGGCCCAGAGCGCCTCGGCGAGCTCGAGCGTCTTTTCCGCGATCGGGCCGGCGTCCTTGTAGTTGACGTTGAAGCCGATCATCTCCTCGGGCGTCGTGCCCGACCCGATCCCGACCAGCAGCTTGCCGTCGGTCAGCTGGTCGAGGATGTTGATCCGCTCGACCAGCCGCACGGGGTGATGCAGCGGCACCGACACCACCGAGAAGCCGAAATGCATGTGCGGCAGCTTGGCCGCGAGGTAGCCGGCGAAGATGAAGCTGTCGCTGGCGACGGGCATGTACCCGTTGAAATGATGGTCCGGCATGAAGATCGCGGAGAAGCCCTGCCCCGCCGCCTTCACCGCATGCGCCTCCAGGTCGCGCATCAGCGCGCGGTCCTCTTCGGGCCGCATCGTACGCGCGTTGAGGAAGACAGAGAAACGCATGGCCGGACCCCTCCCAAGGCTTCATCCGTCCGAATCAGAACCGAGACCGGCAGATGAATTAGAATTGACGTTCTGTTTTTATTTGTTTCAACGTCGCGGCCATGTCAACTGCCATTTCCAGCCTCGCCGCCACCGCAAAGCTCGCCGCCTCCGCGGTCTCACGCCAGCCGCGTCAGGGGCGCAGCAAGGAATCGTTCGAACGGATGCTGGCCGCGACCCGCGAGCTGATGCTGGAGCGCGCGAGCGAGGAGTTCACGCTTCAGGACGTGAGCGAGCGCGGGGCGGTTTCGATCGGCTCGATCTATCTGCGCTTCGAGAGCAAGGACAATCTCATCCACGCGGTGATCGCCGAGGCGCTGGAAGGGATCATCTCGTCGGAGACCGAGATGCTCGCGGCGGTCCGCGCCGAGTCGCCGACCCTCGCCGCGTTCGTGCCCGCCTATATCGAGCGCTATTCGCAGCTTCTCGCCGCGCATGCGCCGATGCTGCGCCTCGTCATGCAGCGCGCCTCGTTCGATCCGGCGGTGTCCGCGCCGGGCAAGGCGACCGCGGCGCAAAGCGCGCAGACCGCGGTCGAGGCGATGCTCCACTACCGCGCCGAAATGGTCGCCGCCGACCCGGAGGCGAAGGCCACGGCGGCGTTCCACATCATCTTCGCGACGATGGCCCGCCATCTGAGCCTCGGCTCGACCGCCGAGGGCGCAGACCAGGCCGCGTTCGGCCTGCTGCGAGTCGAACTGGCGGAAATGGTGCTGGCGTACCTCACCACCTCGCGCTGAGGTGGTTTGGTCGGGCGCCGGCCAGAACATTCAGAACATCGGGTGGCTGTTCCTCGCCTGTTCGGGGACGGACTGGATCGCATCCCAATGTTCGACGATACGGCCGCCCTTAAGCCGGTACATGTCGAACACCGATGCCCCGCGAGCGCCCGGTGATGGGATCGCATGGACGTGGATCACCGCCATGTCGCCGTCGACGAGGATTCGCCTGATCGCGAACACCCGGCCCGGCTGCGCGAACATTGGCGCCAGCGCGGCGACCGCGGCTGCGCGGCCGTCGGCGATGCCGGGATTGTGCTGGATGTAATCGGGCACGACATAACGGTCGAACGCGGTCTTCACGTCGCGTTCGGTATAGAACAGCCGCGCGAAGTCGGTGACGATGGCCCGGTTGTCGGGCGGCGGCGCGGCACCCAGCAGCGCCAGCGACAGCAGCGCGCGCTTCACGGCCGGGCCTTCAGGAAGCCGCGGCTGCCAAGCCAGATGTAGAACCGCTCGATCCACCCCTCGCTTGCCGTCCCTGCCTTGCCGAGGCCGAAGCCGTGGCCGCCATCGGCGAGCAGGTGGAATTCGATCGACCGGCCCGCCGCGCGATAGCTGTCGATCAGGCCGAAGCCGCCCGCCCGCTGGAGCAGGAAATCGTCGGCGGCAATCGTCACGAACATCGGCGGCGCGTCGGCCGGCACCTTCATCGGCTTCATGTTCGGATAGATGGGAGCGGCGAAATCGGGGCGGTGGGCACCCCCGTCCGCCACGACGCTGCGCGTCAGGAAGCCGCCGGCCGAAAAGCCCATGAACCCCACGCGCTTCGGATCGATGCGATACGCGCTCGAATGATTGCGCACGTAGCGCAGCGCGGCGATCCCGTCCGCCAGCGCCTCGGCCGGCGTATCGTCGGGCGGAGCGACGCCCGTCCTCTCGCCGCGCATCGCCCGCGCGAGGCTGTCCTGGAAGACGGCATTGTCGCGCGGCGTCGGCAGCACGCGGTACTTGAGCACGAAGGCGGCGATGCCGTGATTGGCAAGCCAGCGCGCGACCTTCCACCCCTCGTCCTCGATCGCGAGGCCGAGGAAGCCGCCGCCCGGCGCGACGATCACCGCGGCGCCGCTGCCCGGGCCGACCGGCAGCACCGGGGTCAGCGACGCGCGGGTGACGTTGCGCACATCGACGGTGCCGTCGCGGAGCATCCATTGCTCGCGGTTCGGTGCCTTTGGATCGCCGATCACCACCTCGCCCGGCTGCGGCGGTGCCTTGATCGCGGTGAAGGTCCGCGTCTGCGCCAATGCGGGCGTAGCCGTGACGAGGGCGGCGAGCGCGAGCAGCGCCCTCATGCGGGCGCGCCCACCAGCGGCGCCTGGTCGCGACGACCCAGCATCGCCAGCACCACGACGGCGCCGATCACGCCGAGCATCCCGGCCACGAGAAACGCGCCCTGCATCGTGCCTGTGAAGCGCGAAACGAGATTGACGAGCAGCGGCGAGCTGAACTGGCCGAAGAAGAAGCATGCGGTCCACACTCCCATGCCGCGCCCGCGATGCGCGAAGGGCAGCTTCGACTGCGCCCAGGCGATCAGCGACGGGATCGCCATGCCTGCGCCGGTCTGTTGCACCGCCATCCCCGCGATCATCCAGCGCCAGTCGGTCGCCAGCCCGATGATGGCGAGCCCCACGCCGAGGATGCCGAGGAACGTCGCGATCTGTACCCGCGACGAAAAGCCGCGCTTGCCCGTCCACCAGAAGATCACCGCGCCGACGAGGATGAACAGCGTCGGCAACGCGCTGATCTGGCCGATCGCATGCGGGTCGGCGACGCCGAGTTCCTTCCAGACGAGCCCGCCATTGATGATGAAGACGTAATAGAGCGCCGAAGCGAACAGCGTCAGCGCCCCGATCGAAATCACCGTCGGCCAGGGGAAGCGCGAGCCCGACCGATCCTCGTCCATTCCCAGCATCCGACGCGCGGTCGCGTCGCTTTCGGGCTCGTACATCCAGCGCAGCATCGCGAGGAAGATCGGGAAGGCGACGACGTAGAGGAGGAAGATGCCGTTCCACCGCCACGCCGCCAGGCTGCCGGCGAAGAAGATCATGACGGACGACAGCGCCGGCCCCACCAGCCCTTGCAGCGTCAGCCAGTTGCGCCGGCCGTCCTCCGCCCAATAATCGGCGATCAGCGTGTTGAGCGTCGTCAGGATCACCGCCTCGGCCACGCCGAGCGCGAGACGCGAGGCGTAGATCGCATCGAGCGATTCGAGGAGGAACGGCATCGCGCCGAACAGCCCATAGACGAGGGTCGCTGCCAGCAGCAGGCGGCGCCGGCCAAACCGGTCGACCAGCACGCCCGCGAACAATGCGACGATCGCGATCGTCAGCCCGGGGGCGGAGACCATCGCCGGCACCTTCCACCCCGCATTGGGGTCGGCCGAGAAATGCCCGATCATCGCCGGCACCGCCGGGAACATCGACACGATCGCCAGGATCGGCAGGAAGCCTGCGATGATGACCGTCAGTCCCTGTGCCGGCCCCGGTCGCCGCACGCCCGTCTCGCTCGTCAACTCGCCTCTCCCCACGCGCCATTTTGCCGCTGATGCTTGACGCTTAACCGATCGACGTCAATAGTAGAAGCAATATTCTATTTTAGCGGAGGGGAAGCCGCCCGTGTCGACCATCGAAGCCGCGCCGGCGGGGGCCAGGCGCAGCGACTGGCGGCGCACGCTCGCCTTTGCCACCGTCCTGACCGCGTTCGTGGTCGAGATCGCCGATGCGACGATCGTCAATACCGCGCTGCCGCAGATCCGGCGCGGGCTGGGCGCGGGCGACATCGCGATGCAGTGGATCGCGGCGGCCTATTTCCTCGGGCTCGGATCGCTGCTGCTGATCGGCGGGCGGCTGGGCGACATCTTCGGCTATCGGCGGATGTTCATGGGCGGCGTCGCGGCGTTCGTCGTTGCGTCCTGCCTGTGCGGCCTGTCGCGCACGCCGGACGAGCTGGTGGCCGCACGCCTGATCCAGGGCGCGGCGGGCGCGATGATGGCGCCGCAGATCATGTCGATCGTGCAGCTTCTCTATTCCCCGCTGGAGCGCGTCGCGCGGCTCGCCTGGTTCGGGGTGCTCGGCGGGCTGGCGGCGATCCTGGGCCCGATCGCGGGCGGCCTGTTGATCGAGGCGGACGTGCTGGGCCTCGGATGGCGCGCCATCTTCCTCGTCAACCTGCCGATCGGTGCGATCGCGCTGACGGCGGCGTGGCGGTTCGTGCCGCCGCTCAAGTCGGAGGCTTCGATCCGCATCGACCTGATCGGCGCGGGCATCTTCATGGCCGGCTTCGCCGCACTCCTCGCCGCGCTGATCGAGGGGCCGGAGCGCGGCTGGCCGCCGCTCGCGTTGCTGGCGCTGGCCACCGGTATCGCCCTCATCGCGATCGGCTGGCGGCATGCGAAGCGGCGCGAGGCGACGCACGGCTCCGCGGTCATCGCCACCGCGCTGTTCGCGCTGCCGACCTTCTTTTGGGGGCTGGTCGCGATCCTCGCCTTTTCAGCGGCGTCGGCGGGCTTCCTGCTGGTCTTCGCGGTCGCGCTGCAACAGGGGCTCGGCTATTCCGCGCTTCAGGCGGCGCTGGCGCATGTGCCGTTCAGCCTCGGCGTCATGGCGGGGATCAGCGTCGTAGGCCGGCGCTTCCTGCCGCGACTGGGACGCAAGCTGCTGGTCGCGGGCGCGATCGTGATGGCGGCAGCGGGGACAGGCGTGCTCATCCGCGTCGCGGGCGGCGATGCGCGCGACCCGCTGACGATGGCGCTCCTTGCGCTGACGGGGCTCGGCATGGGAATGCTCGCCGGGCCGCTGCCACCGGTGATCGTTTCCGACGTCGACCGGGCGCAGGCGGGCGCGGCATCCGCGACGCTCAAGACCGCGCAGCAGATCGGCGGCGCGGCGGGCGTCGCGCTGATCGGCGCGGCCTATTTCACCGCGGGCGACGGGGCGGCGGCGCGGCTGGCGGGGCTGTATCCCGCGGGCGCCGCCTTCGCTGCCCTGCTGGCGGCGGCGATGTTCGCGGCGCTGCGGCTGCCAGCGGTCATCTTCAAGCGCTAGAGCGCCTCGATCGTTTCCAGCCCGTAGCGCGCCAGGGCCGGTGCGAGGGCACGCGCATGATCGTCCAGCCGGGTGAAGATCGCCCGCCCCGGCACCGCGGCATCGGGCCACCCCTGCCCCTCGGTCAGATGGGCGATGCGCCGCGCAATCCCCGGCCCGCCATCGACGAACCTCAGCGGGCGCGGTGCCGCCGCCGCCAGCCGGTCGGCGACCAGCGGGAAGTGCGTGCATGCGTTGACCACCACATCGACCCGCTCACCCCCGGGCTGGTCTAGCAGCCCCGCGAGCACCGCGGCATAGGCTTCGTCCGGCTGCCGCTCGCCCGCAAGCTCCGCCTCCGCCAGCGCGACCAGCGCCGCCGATCCGTGCCGCACGACGGTGCAATCCGCCGCGAACCGCCGGGCGAGGTCGTCGACATAGGGCTGTCGCACCGTCGCCTCGGTCCCCAGCACGCCGATCGCGCGCGCCTTGCTCATCTCGGCAGCCGGTTTGATCGCCGGCACCGTGCCGACGACGGGCAGGTCCAGTCCCCCGCGCACCGCCGCCAGCGCGATCGTCGAGGCGGTGTTGCACGCGATGACGACCAGCCGCGGCCGCACCCGTTCGACTAGCCGCCCAAGCAGCGCCGGCACGCGCGCAGCGATTTCCGCCTCGGTCCTGGTCCCATAGGGAAAGCCCGCATTGTCGGCGGCATAGACGATCGGCGCGGCGGGCAGCAGCACTCGCGTCGGCGCCAAGACGGACAGGCCCCCGACGCCCGAATCGAAGAACAGGATCGGCCGCGCATCGCTCATCGCCGGGCGATTAGGCCTGTGTACGCTAGCGGACAACCGGTCGGCTTTGGACCCCGACTGATCGAGATCGTTGCGCAGACGGTCCGCCCTGCCCTAAGGGCGGTACAAATGGGGCACGCGACTTGACCACCGAGATCCTCTGGCTGCCGCCCGTGGCCGCGCTGCTGATCGGCTATCTGCTCGGCAGCATCCCCTTCGGCGTCATCCTGACGCGGATGGCGGGCGCGGGCGACCTGCGCCAGATCGGCTCGGGCAATATCGGCGCGACCAACGTGCTGCGCACCGGGCGCAAGGGGCTGGCGGCGGCGACGCTGCTGCTCGACGCGCTGAAGGGCGCGGCGGCGGTGTGGATCGTCGCGGCGATCTGGCCCGGCTTGGCGCCCGTCGCGGGCGCCGCGGCGTTCATCGGCCATTGCTATCCGGTCTGGCTGCGCTTCAACGGCGGCAAGGGCGTGGCGACGCTGATGGGCATTGCCCTCGCGCTCAGCCCGCCGGTCGCGGGGATCTATGCCGTCGTCTGGCTGGGGCTGCTGGCGCTCGTTCGCATCTCCTCGGTCGCAGGGATGACCGCGGCGATCAGTGCGCCGGTCGCGGCGGCGTGGTTCCAGCGGTTCGACATCGTCCTCGTCCTGCTTGCGCTCGCGCTGATCGTCCTGTGGAAGCATCGCGCCAATATCGATCGGCTCGCCAGCGGGACCGAACCGCGCATCGGCAGCGGCAAGCGTGGATGATGCGGAGCGTCGCGCGCGGCTTCGGCTCGCGCGGACGCACCGGGTGGGGCCGGTCGGCTATGCCGCGCTCCTCGCCCGCTTCGGCACCGCGGCCGCGGCGCTGGAGGCGCTCCCGTCCCTCGCCGCCCGCGGCGGCGGCAAGCCGATCGAACCCGCCGATCCGCGCCGCATCGACGACGAGATCCGCCACGTGGCGAAGGCGGGTGCACGCCACTGCCTGACCGGCGACCCCGACTATCCCGCCCTGCTGGCCGAGGCGGACGGCGCGCCCGTCGTGCTGATCGTGCGCGGCGACCTGTCGCTGCTCGCCCGGCCGAGCGCGGCGATGGTGGGCGCGCGCAACGCCTCGGCCGCCGCCTGCCGCTTCGCGCGCGGGCTTGCGCAGGAACTGGGCCAGGCGGGCGTGACGATCGTCTCGGGCCTCGCCCGCGGCATCGACACCGCCGCGCACCAGGGATCGATCGCCAGCGGCACGGTGGGCGTGATCGCCAGCGGCATCGACATCGCCTTCCCCCCGGAGAACGAGGGGCTTCAGGCGCGCATCGCCGAAGAGGGCCTGCTGATCGCCGAACAGCCGCCCGGCACGCAGCCGCTCGCCCGCTTCTTTCCCCAGCGCAACCGCATCATCGCCGGCGCGGCGCAGGGCACCGTGGTGGTCGAGGCGGCACCGCGCTCCGGCTCGCTCATCACCGCACGGCTGGCGGCGGAGGCGGGGCGCGAGGTGATGGCCGTCCCCGGCAGCCCGCTCGACCCGCGCGCGCAGGGGTGCAATGCGCTGATCCGCGAAGGCGCGACGCTGATCCAGACCGCGGCCGACGTGCTCGAACTGCTCCGCCCGATCGACCTGCGCGCGCTGCGGTCGCCGACGCAAAGCTGGGGGGCGCCGCCGCCCGAGGACGCCAGCGACCGCGAGCGCGCCGCCGTCGCCGGCCTGCTGGGCCCCGTCCCCACCGCGATCGACGAGGTGATCCGCCAGTCGGGCCTGTCCCCCGCGATCGTCCAGACGGTGCTGCTGGAGCTCGAGCTCGCCGGCCGGCTCGAGCGGCACGCCGGCGCGCGCGTCAGCCTCCTTCTCGGCTGACGCGCGGGGCTTGCCCGCCCCCGCCGCATCGCCTAGGTCCGTCGCCGCTGCCCCTGTGGCGAAATGGTAGACGCATTCGACTCAAAATCGAACGCCGCAAGGCATGCTGGTTCGAGTCCGGCCAGGGGCACCATTTCCGACCTATCCCACCGCCGATCCCGGACGTGGCAGCGCGCGGACGCCCGGTCTTCGTGGTGCCGCGCTATTCGCGGAACGCCCGCTCGCTCATGCGGGTGATCGGGGTGAAGATGTAGCTCAGCACCGACCGCTTGTCGCCCAGCAGGCTGGCCTCGACCGTCATGCCCGGGCCCAGCGGCAGCGCCTCGCCATGCGGGCCCTTCAGGGTCGAGCCGCTCGCCTCGACCTTAACGATGTAGAAGCTCTGGCCGGTCCGCTCCTCGGTCACCGCGTCGGGGCTGATCGTCACGACCTTGCCGTCCATCGATCCGTAGATCGCCGAATCATAGGCGGAGACATTGATCCGCGCCGGCTGGTTCAGGCGGACGAAGCCGATGTCCTTGGGATTGACCTGTACCTCGACCATCAGCCGGTCCTCGCTCGGCACCAGTTCGACCAGCGGCGAGCCGGGCGCGACGCTGCCGCCGACGGTCGAGACGAGCACGCGATTGATCCGGCCGGGCAGCGGCGCGGCCACCGTCGCGCGGCGGACGGCGTCGGCCAGGACCGGGGTCACGCGGCGCTTGGCGGCCATGTCGGCCTGCGCGGCGGCGAGTTCGCTGGCGGCGGTGGTGCGCCAGTCCTGTCGCACCTGGCTGAGCGCCGACCGCGCCTCCGCGACGCTGGCCTGCGCGCGGGCGATCGCCGCCTGCGCCGCAGCCATGTCGCCGCGCGCGACGGCGGCGTTGTTTTCGAGCGTGACGAGCTGGAGGCGCGGCTCGATCCCGCGGTCGACCAGCGGGCGGATCAGGCCGAGCTGCTGCTCGATGCTGCGCAGCGCCGCGGCGCGCGACTGGTACGTCGCCTGCGCCTCGGCTACGGCACGCTGCCACTGGCTGATCCGCGCCTCGCCCGCCGCGCTCGCGCTGGCGAGGTCGGCGACGCGGGCGGCGTGGAGCGAGCGCTCGATCGCGATCTGTTCGGTGACGGCCGGGTTGGTCGACGCTGGATAGGCCGGATCGCGGCCCGTCGCCTCGGCCGAAAGCCGGGCGATCTTGGCCTGGAGCGCGCCCACGGTCACCTCGTTGGTGCCGAGTTCGGCGCCGGTGCGCGTGGGGTCGAGCCGGATCAGCGGCTGCCCCCGCTTCACCACGTCGCCCGCCTTGACGAGGATCGCCTCGACGATCCCGCCCTCGAGGTTCGAGACGACCTGAAGCCGTGAGCCCGGAACGATGCGGCCCGATCCGCGCACCGTCCGGTCGAGCTCGGTGAGCGAGGCCCAGGCGACGAACGCGACGAAAAATCCGACGATCGTCCAGAGGAGCAGGTTCGATGCGGCGCGCGGGCGCAGCGCGGTCACGCGGTCCTCCAGCCGGACGACGCCGCGAGGATTGACGGGGACGGGCAGCGAGCGTTCCATGTTCATGATCCCGGTCCCCGGTCAGGCCGCCGCGCGCGGGCGATTGAGCTGTTGCAGGATGGCGTCGCGCGGCCCGTCGGCCACCACCTTGCCCCCCTCGACCACGGCGATGCGGTCGACCAGCTTCAGGAGCGCGGGCCGGTGGGTGATGATGACGAGCGTCCGCCCCTTAGTCTCCTCCTCCAGCCGGGCGATCAGCGCCGCTTCGGTCTGCGCGTCCATCGCGCTGGTCGGTTCATCGAAGATCAGGATCTGCGGCCGGCCCGCCAGCGCGCGCGCCAGCGTGATCGACTGGCGCTGGCCGCCCGAAAGCCCCTCTCCCCGGTCGGCAAGGACGAGGTCGTAGCCGTTGGTGATCTGGCCCATGAAGGCGTGCGCGCCGGCAAGGCTTGAGGCGCGCAGCATCTCCGCATCGTCGATGTGCGGGCGGTCGAGCGCGATATTCTCCCGCACCGATCCCGACAAGAGCACGGTTTCCTGAAGCGCGGTGCCGATATTGGCGCGCAGCCCCTCGGGATCGAACTGGCGGATGTCGGTGCCGTCGACCATCACCAGCCCCTCCTGCGGCTGATAGAGGCCGAGCATCAGCCGCGCGACGGTCGACTTGCCTGAACCCACCCGGCCGATCAGGCCGACGCGCTGCCCGCCCTCGACCGTGAAACTGAACTGGTCGAGCGTCTTCTCGCTGGCGCCGGGATATTTGAAGCTGACGCCCTTCAGTTCGATCCGCCCGTCGAGGCGGCCGGGGTAGAGCGGAGTGCCCACCGGCCCCTCCGACGGCACGCTCATCAGCCCGTTGAGCTGGCGATAGGCGGTGCGCGTCGCGGCGATGCGGCTCATCAACTGGGCGATCTGCGCCAGCGGCTGGACCGCGCGGCCCGCCAGGATCGAGCAGGCGACGAGGCCGCCGGTCGTGATCTCCCGCTCCGCGATTAGGAACACGCCGTAGACGACGACGCCCATATAGGCGGCGCTGTTCGCGCTGGTCGCGATCGTCAGCGCGATCGTCGAGATCAGCCGCTGGCGCATCGAGCTGTCGGCATGGTCGTCGATCGCCCGGAGCCACCGCTTCTCGAGCAGGCGCTGCGCACCCGAGGTCTTGACCATCTCGATCGAGCCGATCGATTCGACCAGCACCGACTGCTTCGACAACCCGCCCGCCATCGACTTGGCCGAGAGGCGGTCGAGCGCGGGATGCGTCAGATAGCCCGCGGCGATGACGATCGGCACGAGGATCGCCGGCACCCAGACGAGCGTCCCGCCGATGAAGCCGATGAAAATGAGCGTCAGCACGATGAACGGCACGTCGACGATCGCGGTCAGCGTGGCGGAGGCGAAGAAGTCGCGCAGCGTCTCGAGCTCGCGCATCAGGCCGGACAGCTGGCCCACCGATCCGCGCTTCAGGTCGAGGCGAATGCGCATCAACCGGTCGAAGACGTTGCTGCCGATCTCGCGGTCGATCTCGGCCCCGGCGACGTCGACGAAATAGGCGCGCAGGATGCGCAGGATGAAGTCGAAGACGAGGACGATGGCGACGCCGATCGACAGCGCGGTCAGCGAGTCGAAGGCCAGGTTCGGGACCACCCGGTCATAGACCGTCATCGTGAACAGCGAGATGACGAGCCCGAAGATGTTGAGCAGCACCGCCGCCACCGCCACCTTCATGAACATGCCGCGATTGCGCAGCATCGGCTCCGCCAGCCAGGCGGCGAAGCGGGGGGGGCGCCCTTCGATCAGGTTGGGATCGCTCATTTTCTGTCCGTGGTGGCCGGCGCGATGCCGAAGGTGTCCAGCAGCCGCCCGGTGCGGGCGAGCAGGTTGTAGCGCGCGATATCGAGCTCGGTCACGGTCTCGATATAGCGGGTGGCGACATTGAAATAGTTGGTCTCGGCCGCGAGCACGTCGAACAGCGTGCCGCGCGCGACGCGGAACCGTTCGACCAACACGTCGCGCGACTGGCGCGTGGCGAGGTAGTTCGCCTCGATCGCGGTCGCCGTCTCGCGCAGCGCGCCCATGTCGGACCAGGCAATCGCGGCGTCGCGCGACGCCTCCAGCCGGGTCCGCTCGAACGCCGCCTCCGCCCCGCGGGCGCGTGCGGCGTACTGGTCAATCCGCTGCTCGGTCCCGCCGAGGAGGCGCTGGCTGAGCGTCAGGCTGCCGCGAATGTCATAGTCGCCGCGATTCTCGAACACGCCGTAGCGGCCGGTATCGAGGCCCATCGACAGGCTGGGCAGCGACGCCGCCTTGGCCGCGCGCAGGTCGTAGCGCGCGGCATCCGCCTGCCGCTTGGCGGCGACGACCAGCGGCGTCGCCTCCGCATCCGCCTCCGCCCGCTCGCGGGTGATGTTGACGTTGGTGGCGGTGGGCGCCCGGCCGAGCGCGGCGGGCGCGGGCGAGCCGGTGATCTGCTGGAACTGCGCCTCCGCCTGCGCCAGGTTGCGGCGATAGCCGGCGAGCTGTGCCTGCGCGGCGGCGATGTAGCTTTCGACCTGCGCCTTGTCGCCCGGCGCCGACACGCCCTGGCGGATTCGCACGTCGATCGCGGCGCGAAGGTCGCCCTGGTTCGCGAGGAACGCCTCCGACAGGCGGACGAGCGCGCGATAGCCATAGACCTGGTACCAGGACTGCACGCCCTGGAGCGCGAGGCGGGTCGACACGTCGTCGATCGCGACCGTCGCGGCCTGAAGCCGCTGGTTGCCCGCACGGATGCGCGCGTCGGCGGCACCGAAGTTGAACACCGGCCACTGCACGCGCAGCTGCTGGTCGGTCCGCTCGCGCGGGCGAGAGCGTTCGAGGATGTTCTGCGGGTCGTTGGCGAATTGGCGGTCGAGCACGTTGAAATAGCTCATCGACAGGTCGACGACGGGCAGTTCGCCCGCCCGCGCCTCGTTCCGGGCGGCGCGCGCCTCGTCGGCGCGGGCCTCGGCCTCGGCGATCGAGGGATGGCGCGCCACTGCCGCCTGGATCGCCCGGTCGAACGCGGCGCGATCGCCGGTGTCGCGGGCGATGGCGAGGATGGGATCGTTGCGCGTGTCGAGCCGCAGCGGATCGGCACTCGGCGCGGGCAGCACGTCGCCGCGAGCACGGGCGCCCCGCTCGATCGCCGACTCGCGCTGCGGCGCCTCGCCGCGCACGGCCTGAAGCGTGATCGGCTGGGTGGGCGCCGGCATCGGTGCGGCCGGCACCGGTACGGGCTGGATCGGGCCTGCGGCCGGCGGCGCGGGTGGCACAGCGGCTGGCGGGGCCAGCGGATTGGCGCCCCCCTGCGGATTGACGACGAGCGGCGACGGGCCGGCGGGCGGCGGCGCGATCACCTGCCGCGCGGCGGCCGCATCGGCGGCGGGCACTATCAGCACGGCACCCAGCGTGGCCGTGAGCCGTCCTGGCCTCATACGCAACTACCCGCTCCCCCACGGCATCGGCAGCGAACGCTCGGGCGCCGCACCGAAAAGCGCAATCCTCGAAAGATATTATGACCGCATCGCCGCGGCGTTTTATCGAAGGAAGCCTGCACCGTGCCCCAACGGCGCCCTCCCTCTTCGAACAGGCTTAATGCGCTGTCATCGGGGTGTAAAGCGCCCGCCGCGAGGGCTGCGACCGGCCGCTGCCGCCCTGCCCCGCCGGCCGATCCACAGTGCGCGGTTTTGAAAATCGCGCCGATCGACTAAGGGGCGGCGATGGTTCATTCGCGTCCCTCGGCCCGGCAATCCGCGTTCCGACCCGACCTTCCGCTCGTGCTGGCGCTCGCGCTCATGGCCCTTTTGTGGATCGCGGGCGGCGCGTCGATGGGCGATGCGATGGGTCAGGTGGTGGTCCGCGCCGGCGCCTGGGCGGTCCTGATCGCCGCGATCCTGGCCGGGCCGCGGCCGGCGGTGGCGATGGTCCGCCCGGTCCTGTTCCTGCTGATCGCCGCGATCGCGCTGCCGCTCGTCCAGCTGATCCCGCTACCGCCCGCCTGGTGGCAGGCGCTGCCCGGCCGCGCGATCCTGCTGATCCCGGGCGAGCCGGTGTCGTGGCGGCCATGGACGATGACCCCGGGCGCGACGCGCAACGCGCTCGCCTCGCTGATCGTGCCGGCCGCGACGCTGGCGGTGCTGGCGCAGGGCAACGACCGGGTGTTCCGCTGGCTGCCGACGATCCTGTTGGCGATGATCGCCGCGGCGATGCTGCTCGGCCTGCTCCAGTTTTCGGGCGCCGGGTTCAACAGCCCGCTCCTCAACGACACGCCCGGCGTGGTCAGCAGCATCTTCGCCAATCGCAACCATTTCGCGCTGTTCGTCGCGATGGGCTGCCTGATCGCGCCCGCCTGGGCCTTCATGGACCGGGAGGCGCTGCGCTGGCGCGGGCCGATCGCGGCGGGCCTCGTCGTGCTGTTCGTGCTGACGATCCTGGCGACCGGCTCGCGCAGCGGGATGCTGCTGGGGGCCGCGGCGCTGGCGCTCGCGCTCGGGCTGGTCGGCAAGCGGCTGCGCCGCCGGCTGGCGCGGGCGCCGCGTTGGGTGCTGCCGACGCTGATCCTCGCCGCGGTCGTCGTGATCGGCGGCGCGGTGGCGCTCAGCTTCGCGGCGGACCGCGCCGATTCGATCAACCGCCTGATCGCGCTCGAGACGGGCGAGGACATGCGGTCGCGCGCGCGTCCGACGGTGCTGGCGATGATCGCGCTCTACATGCCGTTCGGATCGGGGCTGGGCGGGTTCGACCCGGTGTTCCGCATCCACGAGCCGTTCGCCCTCCTGAAGCCCACTTATTTCAACCAGGCGCACAACGACTTCCTCGGCATCACCCTCGATGCCGGGATCGCCGGCGCGGCGCTGCTGGCGGCGGGGGTGATCTGGTGGCTGGTCGCGTCGATCCGCGTCTGGCGCGCGCACGCCGACGAGGCGGTGCAGCTGGCGCGGCTGGGCTCCGCGCTGATCCTCCTCGTCCTCCTGGCGAGCGCGACCGACTATCCGGCGCGCACCCCGACGATGATGGCGATCCTCGTCGTCGCGGGGGTGCTCTTGGCCCGCGGCGGGCGAGCGTCCGACAGCGCGGCTTTACCGTCTTGACCGCCAAATCTATAGAGCGGCCTCACCTTCCCCCATTGACCGGAATTTTCACGCGCATGCGTTTCCCCGTCCCTGTCCTATGCCTAGCGCTGGCGGCGACCGCTTGCGGATCGCCCGAGCCGCTTCAGTCCAACGGCAGCCTGACCGTCGTCCAGGGGTCGAGCGTGCTGCCGCCGCCCGATCGCGGCGACCTCGTCGCGGCCGACCGCCCGGCGCTGATCGGTCCGCTCGACACGATCGAGGTAAGCGTATTCGGCATCCCCGACCTCGACCGCGAGATGCAGGTGGATGCCAGCGGCCGGATCGCCATGCCGCTGGCCGGCACGATCGACGCGCGCGGCAAGACCGCCGAGGAACTGGCAAACGCGATCGAGACCGCGCTCAAGGCGCGCTACGTCCGCAACCCGCAGGTGACGGTCAACATCAAGAGCTCGGTCAGCCAGGTCGTGACGATCGACGGCTCGGTGGTGGAGCCCGGCCTCTATCCCGTCACCAACCAGATGACGCTGATGCGCGTCGTCGCCTCCGCCAAGGGGCTGACCGAATTTGCCAGGCAGGAAGAGGTCGTGATCCTGCGCACCGTCGGCGACAAGCGGATGGCCGGGCTCTACGACATCTCGGCCATCCGCCGCGGCGCGTACGACGACCCGCCGGTCTACGCCAACGACGTCATCATCGTCGGCGATTCGCCGCAGCGTCGCCTGTTCCGTGATTTCGTCTCGCTGTCGCCGGTGCTCGCTGCGCCGTTGATCGCCGTGCTGCAGTAAGGCCGCTTCGATGAACCTAGTCACGCCCCCGCTTCGGCCCGCGACCCCGGTCGGCACGCCGAACCTGCCCGCCCTTGCCCCGCCCGGCGATTCGATGCCGGTGATCCGCCAGTATCTGCGCATCGCGCGCCGGTGGCGCTACGTCATCATCGGCGCCGTTGTCGCCTGCGTCATCCTCGGGCTCATCATCACGCTCCTGATGACTCCGAAGTTCACCGCGACCGCGACGATCGAGATCGCCCGCGAATCGAACCAGGTCACCAATTTCCAGGGGGTCGAGCGCGAGACCAGCGTCGCCGACCAGGAATTCTACGAGACGCAATACGGCCTGCTGCGCTCGCGCGTGCTGGCCGAGCGTGTCGCCCTCCAGCTCCGCCTCGTCGACGATCCGGCCTTCTTCGAGCGGTTCGGCGCCGATCAGTCGGAACCGGCGTTCAAGCAGGTCAATGGCCGCTACGCCCCGGTCGGGCGCGCGGCGCGGCAACGCGTCGCAGGCGAAATCCTGCTCCACAATGTCGGCGTCGCGCCGACCCGCCTGTCGCGCCTCGTCGAGATCCGCTTCACCAGCGCCGACGCCGTCTTCTCGCAAAAGGTCGCCAACGCCTGGGCCGAGATTTTCATCCAGACCAATCTGGAGCGAAAGGTCCAGGCGACGTCATATGGCCGCAACCTGCTCCAGCGCGAACTGGGCCAGGCCAAGGAGCGGCTCGACGAATCGCAGCGGCAGCTTGTTGGCTATGCCGAGCAGCAGCGGATCATCAACCTGCCCGCGCAGGGTTCGGGCGAGAACCAGACTGCGGAGCGATCCATCGTCGCCGACGAACTCGCGTCGCTGAACACCGCGCTGAGCCAGGCGACCGCCGACCGCATCCAGGCCGAGGCGCGGTTCCGCGAGGCGGGCCGCGCCGGCTCGTCGGCGGAGGCGCTGCGCAACCAGGCGATCAACATGCTGCGCCAGCGCCGCGCGGAGGCTGCCGCCGACTATCAGAAGCTGATGGTGCAGTTCGAGCCGGACTATCCGCCCGCGCGCGCGCTCCAGTCCCAGATCGATCAGCTCGACCGGTCGATCGCGCGCGAGGAAAGTCGCGTCTCGGGGTCGGTCCAGGCCGAATATCGCCAGGCGGCCGAGCGAGAGACGGCGCTGCGCCAGCGCGTCGAGGGGCTGAAGTCGAACTATCTCGACCTGCGCCGCCGAAGCATCCAGTACAATATCTACCAGCAGGAAGTGGACACCAACCGCGCCCTGTACGACGGCCTGCTCCAGCGCTTCAAGGAGATCGGCGTCGCGGGCGGCGTCGGCGTGAACAACATTACCATCGTCGATCCCGCGGACGTGCCGCAGGAGCCGTCGAGCCCGCGCCTCGTGCTCAACCTCGCGCTTGCGCTGCTCGCCGGCCTCGGCATCGGTGCCGGCCTCGCCTTCGCGCTCGAGCAGATGGACGAGGCGATCGCCGATCCGGGCGAGGTCGAGCGCCGGCTCGGCCTGCCGCTGCTCGGCTCGGTGCCCAAGGTCGAGGGCGTGGCGCCGCGCGATGCGCTGCTCGATCGCAAGTCCGACCTGGTCGACGCCTATCTGGCGATCCAGACCAGCCTCGGCTTCACGACAGAGCATGGCGTGCCCCGCTCGCTCGCGGTCACCTCGACCCGCCCGGCCGAGGGCAAGTCGACGACCGCGCTCGCCCTCGCGACGATGCTGGCGCGTGCGCACAAGAAGGTCATCCTCGTCGACGGCGACATGCGCTCCCCCTCGGTCCATCACCTCGGCGGCGTCGATCACGACCGCGGCCTGTCCAACTACCTCGCGGGACAGGACGATATCGGCCAGCTGACGTTCGAGATGCAGGACCTCGGCCTCACCGCGATGTCGGCCGGGCCGATCCCGCCCAATGCCGCCGAACTGCTGACGGGGCATCGCCTCCAGCTGCTCGTCGCTAAGCTGCTCGAGACCTTCGACCACGTCGTGATCGACAGCCCGCCGGTGATGGGTCTGGCCGACGCGCCGCTGATCGCCAGCCGGGTCGAGGGCGTCGTCTATGCCGTCGAATCGCACGGCATCCGCTCGAGCATCGTCAAGACCGCGCTCCAGCGCCTCCTGTCGGCCAACGCGCATATCCTGGGCGGCGTGTTGACCAAGTTCGAGGCTCGCAAGGCGCACTACGGCTATGGCTATGAATATGGCTATGGCTATGGCCGCGATAAGGGCTGATCGGGCCGCCATGACCCGCCGTCCCGCCCGCCGCCCGACCGCCGCGCGCAGCCCGCGCGAATGGGCGATGCGCGGCGGGCTGGCGGCGGCGGCGCTGGCGCTCGGCTATGTTTCGACGACGCGGACGCTCGCCTATGCGCTGGTGAAGGGCGATCCAGAGCGCGCGTTCGCGCTGTCGCCGAACGACGGCCGCGTCGCCGGCGCGCTGGCCCAGCAGATCGCCGGCAGCGAGGGCGCCGACCGATCGCGAGCCGACCGGCTCGCCCGCCGCGCCCTTGCCGCCGAACCGCTGGCGGTAAAGGCGCTGACGGCGCTCGCGATCGACACGCAGATTGCCGGTGATACGCCCGCGGCGCGTCGCCTGTTCGTCCATTCGGATGCGCTGTCCCGGCGAGAGCTCGGCACCCGGCTTTGGCTGATCGAGGATGCGGTGGCGCGCGGCGACGTACCCGGCGCGCTTCGCCACTACGACATCGCGCTGCGCACCGAACCCACGGCGCCGGAACTGCTGTTCCCGGTCCTCACCCAGGCGATCGCCGAACCTGCGATCTCGGCGGGGCTGCTCGACCTGCTACGCACCCGGCCGCCATGGCGCGACGGGTTCCTCGGCCATGTCGGCGCCGCCGGCACGGCGCCCGCCGACAGCGCCCGCTTCTTCGAACGTGCAGCGGCGCGCGGCATCCCGGTGCCCGAGATGGCGCGGATCAGCGTCGTCAACGCGCTGGTCGGGTCGGGCGCCTACGACCTCGCCTGGAACTATTATCGCTCGCTGCGGCCGGGCGTCGACCGCCGCATTGCTCGCGACCCGTCGTTCGAGAACCAGTCCGACGTTCGTGCGCCGTTCGACTGGATGCCGATCCTGAACGTAGCCGGGGTCAGCGTGGATATCGACGGTGGCGCCGCACAGTTCGCCGCCCCGCCGGTCGTCGGCGGCCCGATCCTTCAGCAGGTCCAGCTCCTGCCGCCGGGTCGCTACCGCCTCGAGGGCGAGGTTTCCGACCTCGACCAGTCTCCCGACGCGCGGGCCTATTGGCAGCTGGCGTGCACGAGCGGCCGCGAACTCGGCCGCGTCGAGCTGCCGAACGCAAGCGAGCGCGCAGTCGGCTTCGGCGGCGATCTGACGGTCGGTGGCGACTGTCCGGCGCAGATCCTCCGCCTCGTGCTGCGCCCGACGTCGAACGTCGGCGGGACCGCGGGCCGCCTGGAACGGCTGTCGCTTCGCCCTGCGGCTGACAAGCGGTGATCCGCGCGTTCCTCATGTCGGTATCGGCCGCGCTGCTCGCGTCCACCCCGCTCGCGGCGCAGCAGGCCCCGCAGACCGAGGCGCCGCCCCCACCGGTGATCGACACCGCCGTGCGGCAGGCGCCCGTTACCGACGCCGGCCAGATCGGCCAGCGCCAGACGCGCGCCGACGTCGCCAAGGGGGCCGGCATCCAGCCGATGGCGCGGATCAACAACCGCCTTTCGACCAGGATCGAGACACGATTCCGCAACCGGCTCGACCGCAATTATTCCGAGAGGCCTCGCCTTGGCGGACCGACGGCGCGATGACGGCGGACCAGACGGCGTGATCGATCCTTCCAGTCGCCGCGACCTGTTCGGCAAGCTGATTGCCGGCGGCATCGCCGTACACGTGCCGCCGGGCGGCGCCGTGAGCCGCGGCATCGGCCATGCCGGGACGGCGGCCGCCCCCGGCGGCGTCGCCCTCGTCCCGCTGTTCACCGAGGTGGCGGGCACGCCACTGCCCGACACATGCGAGCTCGTCGTGACCGGCGGCTATCGCGAGCCGGGGCGCGGCGGTGCCAGCTATCGTCGCGACCGTCAGGTCGACCGCGCCTGGGTCGCGCGCAACCCGCGCACGGCCTTCGTCGACGCGGCCGGGCGCGGCTATCGCCTGTCCGAACCGAACATCGATGTGCTCCAGACGGGCGCGCTCGGAAACGGGACCGCCGACGACGCGCAAGCGATCCAAGCCGCGCTGGACGAGGTCGAGCGAGCCGGCGGCGGCACCGTGTTCCTGCCCCCGGGCAATTACCGGACGCTCTCGCCGCTGCGCCTGCCGCCGAGAACCGGGCTGTCCGGCGCCGGGCCGGCTTCGGTTCTGAGAGCCGAGCGCACCGATGGCATCATCCTTGGCGCCGCGGACGATATCGGGCCGCGGCGGCTTGCCGATTTCATGCTGCACGGGCGCGGGTGCGAGGGATACCGCGCGATCGTCGTGGATGTCACGAACGGCAAAAGGTGCCAGGGGCCGGTGTTCGAGCGGGTGTTCCTCGCCTTTTTCGGGACCGGCATCGCCAGCCGCGGCCTGTGGCACGCGACGTTCCGCACGGTGACGATGCACCAGGTCTGGCGCGGTTTCGTCTTCTCCGGCCAGAACGTGAAGATCCTGATCGACGACTGCCGGCTGACGCATGGCGGACAGCTTCGTGCCGCGGGCACCTCGACCGGTATCCAGGTCGGCGACGAAAGTCCCGGCGCCCGCGCAGAGGACGTGCAGGTCGCACGCACGATGATCTACGGCTTCGACAAGGCCATCGTCTGGCGAAGCGCGCTGTTCGGCGGGGTGGTGCACTGCGATCTCGACGCGTGCGGTCAGAAGGGTCTGGAGATGGTGACCGCCGACGGCGGCTTCACCTTCGCCAACAACTGGGTCAACGTCATCGGAATGTCAGGCCGGGCCATCGACTGCGTGCCGCTCGGCTACCAGCCCGAGGCGACGAACATCCTGATCGCGAACAACAACCTGAACGGCCGGGCTGCATCGCGCGGATCGTGCGGGATCGCGCTCGGCAATCAACAGGCGGACATCACGCTCGACGGCAACAGCGTGAGCGCGGCGTTCGAAACGGGGATCAGCGCGGTCGGCGTTCGCCGCCTGTCGCTCCAGCGCAACAAGGTCGCGCGCGCCATTGTCCTTCAGCGGTGCAACGAGGTGGCGGCAACTCACAATTTCGCCGCCGACGGCCTGAAGCTCGATGGCAATATCGGCCTGGACCTCGGCACGAAGGGCGGCGGGACGCAGTGACCTTGCGCGAAACCGTTCTCGGGCGCCGTATCGGTGAAATCGCGGTTGCGTGGCAACGCCGCGAGCGACTAGCGCGGACGCGCCGCCCGCCGATCACCCCTCCACCCGGAGCGGCGCGGTCAACGACGGGCTGGATGCGGTGGAGCGGCGAATTGGCGACAGGCAGGATCGATCGGCCGGGACCGGCACTCATGCGCGCCGGCGCAGGGGGCCGCGCATGACGCAACGTCCGCTGGAAGGCGCCCGCATCCTCGTGATCGGCATCGGTTTCTACGACTATGAAACCGTCATCGCCGCCGAACTGCGCCGGCTCGGTGCAGAGGTACTGAGCGAGATCGAGAGCGCGCCCGAGGCTCGCGATCGGTTCGCCCCGCTGCGCAGCCGCATCGCGCCGGTCACGGCGGCACATCACGCACGGCACCACGAGCAGATTCTCGAGCGTGCGCGGCGCTTCGGCCGGATCGATCACGTCGTCGTCATCAACGGACGATTGCTGAGCGAGGCCTTTCTGACCGCGTTGCGCGCAGCGCAGCCACGGGCGAAGTTCACGACTTACCTGTGGGATTCGCTGTCGCGTTTCCCCGATCTCGCCGATCGGCGCCACCTGTTCGATCGAGCGCTCACCTTCGACCCGGCGGATGCCGCGGCGGTACCCGACCTGTTGTTCCGTCCCACCTTCTATCGCCCCGAACTGCTCACGGCGACACCTGCGCCGCCGGTCGACCTGTGCTTCGTGGGCTGGCTGCATCACGACCGGGTGAAACAGGTCGAAAGCCTGCGTGCCCAGGCCGACGCGCTCGGCCTGCGCTCGTTCTTCTATCTGTATACCGGCCTTGCCACCGGTCTGCGGATGCTGGCGCAGCGGCGTAGCAGGGACGTCCACGTGCGCACCCTCCCGTTCGAGCGCTACGCCAGCCAGGTGGAGGCGACGCGCATCCTCATCGACCTGCCGCACCCGATGCAGACCGGCCTGACGATGCGCGCGGCGGAAGCGGTGGGTGTCGGCTGCAAGCTGCTGACGACTGCCCGGGGCGTGACCGCCTACGACTTCTATCGCCCCGAGAACGTCGCCGTGATCGACGCCGCCGCACCGGTTCTCGACCCCGCATTCCTGGCGGTGCCGCCCGTCGCGCTCCCACCCGAGATGACGACGCGCTACTCGCTGGAAGGTTGGGTCCTGGACATTCTGGGCGTGACCGAACCTTCCGGGTTCCTTGCCCACGAACACGGCCGCGCATGAGCGGCGAGGCGGACACGCTCGGCGGCGGCGTAATGGCGGTGCTGGTGCTCTACGGGCGCCGCGTCGAAGAAGCGGCGGCATGGCCGATCCTTCGTGCCTGGCTGGAAGCGAGCGGGTCCGGTGCGCTGCGCCACTGCCTGATCTACGACAACTCACCCGAGTGTCTGACCGATCCGGCGACCCTGCCCGCCAACGCCGCGCTGATCCATGATCCCGCCAATGGCGGCACGAGCGCCGCCTATCGCGCCGCGGCGGCGCGTGCGGGTGCAGCGGATTGTCAGTGGCTGCTGCTCCTCGATCAGGATACCGCGATGCCTGCCGATTATCTCACCCGTGCAGGCCGCGTCGCCGCGGCCGACGCGACCGCTCTCGTCCCGCGGATCCGGCACGACGGTATGCTCGTCTCGCCCGCGACGATCACGTCGTCCGGATCGGTCGTCCCGACCGAGCGACCGGGTAAAGACGGCAGAATGGCGACGGCGATCTCGTCTGGCGCGATCGTCCGCCGCGCGTTCGTCGAACAGGTGCGCTTCCCCGCCGCCCTGTGGCTCGATTACGTCGACCACTGGCTGTTTCTGGCTCTGGCGCGCGAGGGGGGCCGCATCGCCACGATCGACGTCGATCTGGCGCATGACCTGTCGATCCGCACGCCGCGGACGCTTTCGCTCTCTCGGGTGAAGAGCATCCTTGCGGCAGAGCGCAGCTTCTACGTGGCCCTGGGCGGGCGCGCCCGCACCTTGCTGCCTGCCCGTCAGGCGCTGCGGGCGGCGCGGTATGCGCGGCTCGGCCGCCTCGACCTCGCCGTGGAAGTTCTGCGGGCGATGGTCGCGCCGCCGCGGGGACGGCAATCGTGATCGAAACGCTGTTCCCTCTCGTCTTCGGCGAGGTCGTGGTGGGCGGCGGCGGCCGGACCTTTGCCGTGGGCGCCCTCAGCCTGCGCATGCTGCTGTTCGCCGCCGGCCTGCTGGCGACGGCGATCGGTCTGCTCAGCAGCCGCCGTTCGCGCGACGGCGTGCCGACCGCGGCGCTGCTCGTCCTCGCCTTCTTTGCCAGCATGCTGCCCGGCCTGCTCGTCGACGCCGGTCGCGGGACACCCTCAGACATCGTGTTCGAGGAGATTCAGCCGCTCCTGTTCTGGCTATCGGCGCCCTTCTTCGCGTTCGCGTTCCAGGATCCGCGCGCGATCAATCGCGCGGGGTCGCTGATCGTCTATGGCGGCGTGGCCGTCGCGATCGTCACCTCGCTGCTGATGGTCGGCCTGTATATGGGCGTCGTCAATTTCGGCGCGCTGTATCTCTGGGCCGACGACACCGGCGAACTCTTCTTTCGCGGACCGACCAACTTCTTCTACAAGGGGCATTTCTTCGTCGGCGTGGCGCTGGTCTTCGTCGTCGTGCTGACGCCGCGCTGGTGGAAGTCGATGGCGTTCGTCCTGGCATTGTCGCTCGGCCTCTCGCTCACCCGCGGGCTTTACCTCGCGGTCGCGGTCGCGCTGGTGCTGAGCTTCGTCTCGGGCCGTCGCCAGGTGGCGATCCTGATCGTCGCCGTCGCGGCGATCCTGCTGCTCGGGCTCTACAGCCAGGCGATCCTCGACCTGCTGTTCGACCCCTCGCGCGCCAGTTCGGCGGAGACGCGATCGCGCGACCTCTCCTTCTTCCTGTCGACGTTCGACTACAACACGCTGCTGCTCGGCGACGGCACCGGCGCGCTGCTCAACGGCCGCGCGAATATCGAGAACAGCTTCCTCTGGGCGATCTGGCGATTCGGCGTGGCGGGCCTCGCCTTCATGTTCCTGCCGCTGGCGATGGCGGCCCGCTACTTCTCGCAGATTCCTTACGAAAGCGAGGTGCGGAAGCCCGCGAGCGCGTTCTTCTTCGGCATCGTCATGTTGTACGTCGTCACCGCGTTCAACCCGTTCGTGAACAACTCCATCGGCCTCACCTATCTGCTGTGTGCGCTGTTCGCGCTGCGCCGGATGCGTGAGATGACGCGCGAGGCCGCCGCGCTTTCGGAACCCACGGCATGACCAGCACCCGCATCAGCTTCGTCCTCGCCAGCTACAATGGCGCCGGCTACGTCACCGAACAGCTGACGAGCATCCTGGCGGCGCTGGGCCCGGCGGACGAGGTCGTCGTATCCGACGACGGGTCGAGCGATGCCACGCTCGAGCGCGTCCGGTCCGTCGACGACCCGCGGATCCGCCTGCTGCCGCCCGGCGAGCGGCTCGGTTACCAGGGCAATTTCGCACGCGCGATCGCCGCATCGACCGGCCGGTACATCTTCTTTTCGGATCAGGACGATGCGTGTCTTCCCGCGCGGGTGCCGCGGTCGCTCGATGCACTGGAGCGCCACTGGTGCGTGTGCGGCGATGCGACGGTGGTCGATTCGCAATTGCAGACCATGCAGGCCAGCCATTTCGAAGCGCGCGCGGCACGGTTCGATCTCGTGTCGCTGATCGCCCGGCCATCGGTGATCGGCGCGACGATGGCCTGCCGCCGTGACTTCATAGAGGCGTGCCTGCCCTTTCCGGCGGGCGTGCCCCACGACATGTGGCTTGCGGCTCAGGCGGCACGCAGCGGTCAGCTTGCCGTGGTGCGAGCGCCGTTCATTCTCTACCGCCGCCACGCCGCGGTCGTGTCGGCCACCGCATCGACCAGCCGGAGGCCGATCCGCGAGCGTCTGGTCGAGCGTTTTCGATTGGTGCGCGCGATGGCGACGCGGCCGGTCCGGCTTGCCCGTCCCTAGTCGAACTGCTTGATCGTCTCGCGATTGATGCGATCGCGCTCGGCGTCGACGAACCAGCCCCATTTGAAGAAATACTGCGACAGGCTGACCGCGGCATAGCGGATGCGGCGCAGCGACGGCCGGCTCTGGCTCCGATATTCGTGCACGACGGTCGCATCGGGGTTGTAGAGCGTCTGCGACACCTGCCGCACCCGCCGCGACAGGTCGAGATCCTCGGCATAGAGGAAATATCGGTCGTCGAAATGCCCGACGCGGTCGAGGATCGATCGCCGCAGGATCATGAAGCAGCCCGACAGGAACGGGAATTGCGCCACCGTGTCGTAGTTCCAGTCGTGAAACTCGTACCGCTGATTGCGCTCGCGCCCCCAGCGCGTGCGGTGCAGGACGCGGCGGGCGATCATGTCGCGCGGATCGGGCAGCAGCCGGCACAGCCGCTGGAGCGAGCCGTCGGGGTAGCGCACGCGGGGCATGCCCAGGCCCGCCTCGGGATGGGCATCCATGAACGCGACCATCCGCCCGATCGCGTCATCCTCGACCTGCAGGTCGGTATTCATGACGACATGGTAACGGCACTTGCCCCGACTGGCCTCGAGCGCGACGTTGTGCCCTCGCCCGTAACCCACGTTCTGCCGCGTGGCGACGACGATCGCCCCCATCTCGCGAGCGAAGCCGAGGTCGAGCGGCGGCTCGCTGTTGTCGACGATGACGACATGCGTACGCACCGAAGCCGCCTGTGCCTGGCGGATCGCGTCGACGATCTCCTGCCGCTCGTTGCCGAACAGGACGAACGACACGCAGGCGTCGAGTCCGCCTGGCAGCGCTGCCCGGACTTCACCGACCAACCGATCGAACTGGTGCAACGTCGATGTTCCTTGCAGCGGAGGGAGGAAGCGTGCGTCGCCGATCGGCGGGCGAGACCGCACGCGGCATGGGGGCCGCGCTAGCTAGCAATGCACAGCGTTGCAGTAAAGCAACCCCGCGCCTATGGCCCGGACCGATGAAAACAGCAGCAATCACCGGCATCACCGGCGTCGCCGGCGGCCATGTCGCGACCGTCTTGGCCGCGAGGGGCTATCGGGTCGTCGGCATCTCTCGCGGCGGCCGCGGCGGCGACGATGCGCTGCGGGTCGTGCCCGACCTGAGCGACGCCGCAGCGCTCGAGACGGCGTTGGAGGGCTGCGACATCGTGTTCCACTTCGCCGATCGCGCCGATCGCAAGAGCTATACTGAGGGCGATGTCGACACCGCAGCCACGGTGGTCACCGCCATCCGCGCCGCCGCGGCGCGATGCGGGATCACGCGGATCGTCGCGGCGAGTTCGGTCTACGCCGAGCAGGCCCCGGCGGGCGATCTCTACGGCCGATCGAAACGCGCGATGGAGGCGGCGGCGACCGCGCCCGGTCCCGGCGCGCCGGCGATCATACTCCGGCTTCCGCCGCTCTACGGGCCCGGCGCGCGCGGGGCGGTGCGGCACATCGCACGGCTCGCGGCGCGGGGATGGCCGCTGCCCTTCGGCCTGGCGCGGGCGCCCCGGCGATTTCTGTCGCTCGATTCGCTGGCCGACCTGTGCGCGCATCTGACCGCGCTCGACGACGCGACGTTCGGCCAGGCGGCGGGCCGGATTCTGGTTCCGACCATGAACCGGGTCGACAGCCTCCATGCGCTGGCGAAGTCGCTGGCGGGGGGCCGCGCACGCCTGCTTCCCGTGCCCATGATCGACCGCCTGCTGTCCGGCGGGCGAGTGGAGGCATCGCAGGTCACGCGCGATCGGGAGGCGGTGCGCTCGGCGATCGGATGGCAGTCACCCGAGTAACCGCGCGCTAGAGGCGCGCCGCATCCCCGCGACCGCCGCCGAGCCCGGTCTGGACCAGCAAAGCGAGGTCGCGGCGAAGCGACCACGGCCCGATATAGGTCGCATCCTTTTCGGCGAGGCGCGCGGGTGTCGACATGTCGAGCCCGGCAACCTGCGCGACGCCGGTGATGCCGGGCAGCAGGCGGTCGACGCCGTGCTGGCGGCGGCAATCGGCCAGCTCGATCTGGCTGGGCAAGCCGGGGCGCGGGCCGACGAAGCTCATCTCGCCGCGAAGCACGTTCCAGAGCTGAGGCAGTTCGTCCAGTTTCGTACGGCGCATCAGACCGCCCATGCGCGTGATATGCTGACGGCCGGCTTCGTGAGAGGGCCTGTCCCCCGTCCCCATGCGCATCGTGCGCAGCTTGACCAATCGGAACGGGCGGCCATCGCGGCCCAGTCTCGTCTGGACAAACAACGGATTAGCGCGGTCGTCGAACCAGATGATCGCCGCGGCGACCAAGCAGGCCAACACCGCCGGCACCGCCATGATCAGAACGAGCACGAGATCGAAGATCCGCTTTCCGGCGGTACCCGGTGGACGCTGTTGCATAGCCGCCGCCGATAGGAAGAATTGCGTCGTCTGGTCAAGCGACGGCGTTGGGCGTAAGAGCCCACGACCCGACAGGTAGAAGAAAGTGTCGCATCGTATGCGATTGGTTAGCGTAGCTCAACAAGCGATCCGAATGCCCCGGTGGAGCAAACGGATGCTTATCGTCACGGTCGATGCCAGCCTCTGCATTTTGGCGGTCTGGGTCGCATACTTTCTGAGGCTCAGCGCGTGGGTCCCGCTTTACGGACCGCCGATGTGGTCGGTGATCGGATCGCTGGCGCTGGCATTGCCGATCTTTGCGATGTTCGGCGTCTATCGGCCGGTGTTCCGTCATGCGGAGACGTCGACGTCTAATCAGGTCCTGGTGGCCTCGCTCGTCTACGCGCTCGCCTATTTCGCGATCTTCACGGCGTGGAGCCTGCCGGGGGTGCCGCGAACGGTCGGCATCATCCAGCCCGTGCTGCTGTTCGTGTTCATGGTGCTCGCGCGCTGGGGCGCGCGCAGCCTTCTCAACACGCTGCTGGGTCACGGCGAGGGCGCGGCGGTGCGCCAGCGCGTCCTGATCTACGGCGCCGGCCAGTCGGGGCGACAGCTCGCCGCGGCGATCGCCAATCGCCCCGACATGCGCGTCGTCGGCTTCGTCGATGACAACAAGGGGCTGCACGGCGCGACCGTCAGCGGCATCCGCGTATTTTCGCCGGACCGGGTGCTCGAAACCGTGCGCAAGTACGACGTGGACGAAGTGCTGCTTGCGATCCCGTCCGCGTCGCAGGCGCGGCGCAACGAAATCCTCGCGATGCTGCGCGCCCTGCAACTGCGTATCCAGACGCTGCCGGATATCGTCGACCTGGCGCTGGGCAACGTGCCCGACGGCGGCATCACTAACCTGGATATCAACGACCTTCTCGGCCGCGACGTCGTCGCCCCGGCAACCACGGTCATCACGGCGCATCTGGCCGGGCACGTGATCCTGGTGACGGGAGCGGGCGGATCGATCGGCTCCGAGCTTTGCCGACAGATCCTCGCGGCCCAGCCGGCGACGCTGCTGCTGCTCGATAACAGCGAATTCGCGCTCTACGAAATCCACCGCGAGCTGCAGCTGTCGCTCGACGCGCAGGGCAAGGATCGGGTACAGACCCGGATCATCCCGCTTCTGGGCTCGGTCCAGAACGAACAGCGGGTCGCCGAGATCGTTGATTGCTGGCGCCCCAGTCACGTCTATCACGCCGCCGCCTACAAGCATGTGCCGCTGGTCGAGCACAACCCGATCCAGGGCGTGGTCAACAACGTGTTCGGCACGCTGAATGTTGCGCGGATCGCCATTCGTTATCAGGTTCGCCACTTCGTACTCGTCAGCACCGACAAGGCAGTCCGCCCGACGAACGTCATGGGTGCGACGAAGCGCCTCGCCGAAATGTCGCTTCAGGCGCTGGCCGACGAAAATCCCGAAACCTGCCTGTCGATGGTGCGGTTCGGCAATGTCCTCGGCTCGTCGGGTTCGGTCGTTCCGGTCTTTCGCAAGCAGATCATGGCCGGCGGGCCGGTGACGATCACCGACGAACGCATCACCCGTTTCTTCATGACCATCCCGGAGGCGGCTCAGCTGGTGATCCAGGCCGGTGCGATGGCCACCGGCGGGGAAGTGTTCGTGCTCGACATGGGCGAGCCCGTCCGCATCGTCGATCTGGCGCGCAACATGATCGAGCTGTCGGGCCTCACCGTTCGCGACGCTCGAAATCCGTTCGGCGACATCGAACTCAAGTTCGTCGGGCTCCGGCCCGGCGAAAAGCTTTACGAGGAGCTGCTGATCCGCGACGCGCCGCTGGAAACCGCGCATCCGCGCATTCGCAAGGCGATGGAGAACTTCCTGCCCGCCGCGGCGCTGCGTATTCGGCTCACCGAGCTGGAGCAGGCGACTCGCCAGCGGGATGCCGCGGCGGTTCGGCGTATCCTTCAGGAGACGGTGTCCGAATATGCGCCGTCATCGAACCTGGTCGACCACCTCTATATCGAGCGGCAGGCGCGATCCGGGACGGCCGATCCGGCATTTGCGGCCCTGCAAGCCGCGCCGCCCGCGGCCGGGATCGAGGTCCCTCACAAGATACCGGCGATCGTCAGCGGCGAAGGCGTGGGAGGCGGCCGGTAAAGCGGGAGAGCGGCGTGAGCGCAAGGATCTCGTCGCTCACGCCCACTCGCACCAAGAAGACGATACCGGCATAGACCAGCATTCCCCAGCCGGTCAGGATGAACAGATCGGCCGCGGTCCCGAGACCCAGCATCGGCCGAACCGCGACGATCGCGCCGCCCATGACGAGCGAAGCGGCAAGGACCCCGGCGAGATCGCGAAGCTGAGCCAGCGGACGATAGCCGATCATGCGTCCCGCCACGCCCGCGTTGATCGCGTAACCCAGGTAAATCGACGCAGCGATCCCGACGGCAAGACCGATCAGGCCAAAGGCACTGCCCGCGAAGATCGCGATCAGCCCGATCAATTTCTTGATCGCCTCGACCTTGAAGCTCAGGCCCGAGCGGCCCTGCGACAGGACGAGTTGCATATTGACGATCTGAAGCGGGAACAGCACGCCGCCGAACGCCATGATCGCCAGAAGCGGGGCGGTCGACAGCCATTTCGCGCCGTATAGAAACCCGACGATCAGGTCGGGCATCACCACCATCGCCACCATCAGCGGCAGATTGACGAGCATGATCGCACCCTGCACCAGCCGCACCCCGCGGCGCAGCGCTTCCGCATCGTCCTGCTGCGCGGAGAACAGCGGCAGCGCAACGCGCGTGACGATCGCGGCGAGGATGTTGCCCGGCAGGTTCTGCAGGTTCTGGGCCCGGTTGAAGAAGCCCAGATCCGCCGCGCCGTGGAGCCGGCCGATGACGAGCGACGCGGCGTTCATGTAGACCACGTCCATGAGGCTCGACAGCGTCACGAAGCCGCCGAAGCGCAGCATCGGTGCCGCCTCCCCGAATCGCGGCCTCAGACCCGGCCGCCAGTCGCACCGGATCCAGATCAGGGCGCTGTTGATGACCGAATAGGCACCCGCCTGGATCGCGAAACTCCATACCCCCGCGCCGTAAAGGGCGGCGACGACCGCCGCGACGGCGCTGACGCTCGAGGAGACGAGACCGGTCTTGGCGATCGCCTCGAACCGCAGTTCGCGCTGGAGGATCGCCGTCGGAATCGACGCCAGCGCGCTGACGACGACGATGCCCGCGCAGACATAGAGCAGGGGCTGGAGCACCGGATAGCGGAAATAGGCCGCAAATGACGGTGCGATCAGTCCGATCGCCGCGGCCATGACGGCCGCCAGCGCCAGCGTCGTCCAGAACAACGCATTCTTTTGATCGGCAGATTCGGCCTGTCCCTGGATCAACGCAGTCGCGAGGCCGCGGTCGACCAGGACCTGCGACACCATCACGAAGAACATGACCAGCGCGAAGATGCCGAAATCGGCCGGCGTCAGGATCCGCGCGAGAATGATCGACGTGACGAACGAGACCCCGAGCCGAACGACGAGGTCGACGGTGCTCCACATGCCGGCCTTGACCGCCCTGCCACTCGCCACCGGCATTCCCTTATCGTTCGATCGATGCGCGGACGCCTCGTTCAGCGCACCTGCGCGTCAGACGCGACCCTGCGCCTGATGCTCGTCCACCGCCTTCAGGATCGCGCGGCCATAGGCGGTCTTCTTGAACCGTTCGCCCGCGGCGCGCGCCTGGTCGGCGTCGATGAAGCCCATCTCGAACGCGATTTCCTCGAGGCAGGCGATCTGGATGCCCTGGCGGTGCTGGAGCGTGCGGACGAACTCGCCCGCTTCGAGGAGGCTGTCGTGCGTGCCGGTGTCGAGCCAGGCATAACCGCGGCCCATCTGCTCGACGAACAAGTCGCCCGCCTCGAGATACAAACGGTTGAGGTCGGTGATTTCGAGCTCGCCGCGTGCCGACGGCTTCAGGTTGCGGGCCATCTCGACGACGCGGTTGTCGTAGAAATAGAGGCCGGTGACCGCGTGGTTGGACTTCGGCCGCTCGGGCTTTTCCTCCAGGCTGATCGCCTTGCCGCCCTCGCCGAATTCGACCACGCCGTAGCGCTCGGGGTCCTCGACGCGGTAGCTGAACACCGTCGCGCCCGTCGGCCGCGCGACTGCACTCGCGAGGAGGTCGGTCAGGTGCGCGCCGAAGAAGATGTTGTCGCCCAGCACCAGCGCGACATTATCGTCGCCGATGAAGTCCGCGCCGATCGTGAACGCCTGCGCCAGGCCATCGGGGCTCGGCTGCTCGGCGTACTGGATGTCGAGGCCGAACGCGGAGCCGTCCTCGAACAGCCGCTGGTAGTTGCCGAGATATTCGGGGCTCGAGATGATGAGGATCTCGCGGATCCCCGCGAGCATCAGCACGCTCAACGGGTAATAGATCATCGGCTTGTCGTAGATCGGCAAGAGCTGCTTGTTGACCGCGAGCGTCGCGGGATGCAGCCGGGTGCCCGATCCGCCGGCGAGGATGATACCCTTCATTTCGGTGCTCCGATGAGTTCGTCGAGGATGTCGCCGAGCGCCGCCTGCCACGGTCGCGGCTCGATGCCGTAAGCGGCGCGGATCGCGTCGTGGCTGAGCAGCGAATTGGCGGGGCGACGGGCGGGCGTCGGATAGTCGGCGGTGGCGATCGGCTTCACCGCCGCGACTGCGCCGCCGCGCGCGCCACTCTGCGCAAAGATCTCGCTTGCGAACCCGGCCCAACTGACCGCGCCGGCATTGCTGAAGTGGAAGGTGCCGGTGGGGGCGTCCTGATCCTCGATCAGCCGGACCGCGATGGTCAGCAGCGCGGCGGCGAGGTCGGCAGCGCTGGTCGGGCTGCCGCGCTGGTCGTCGACGACGCCAAGCTCGTCGTGGGTGGCGCCGACGCGCAGCATCGTCTTGACGAAGTTGTTGCCGTGCGCGGAGACGACCCAGGCCGTCCGCACGATCGCGTGCCGCGCGCCCGATGTGCGGATCGCGAGCTCGCCGCCGAGCTTGGAGGCGCCATAGACGCCGAGCGGAGCGACGGGATCGGTCGGCTCCCACGCGCCGTCCTTGTCCCCGGCGAAGACATAGTCGGTCGAGACCTGCACGATCGGGATCCCCGCCGCGGCACAGCCTTGCGCGAACGCCGCCGGGGCCAGCGCGTTGACCGCCCAGGCGGTGACCTGATCGCTCTCGGCCTTGTCCACGGCGGTATAGGCCGCGCCGTTGATGACCGCCGCCCAGGGCCGCTCGGCCACCTTGGCGGCGATCGCGGCGGTGTCAGTGAGGTCGAGCGTGTCGACATCGACCGCATGGATCGCATAACCCGCCGGCAGCGCGGCACGGCGAAGCTCGGTGCCGAGCTGCCCGCCCGCGCCGGTGACGAGGATTTCGCGCATCAGCCGGCGACGCCGCGGCGCTCGGCCGCCTTGGCCGCGACCAGCGGGCGCCACCAATCCTCGTTGGCGAGATACCATTCGACGGTCTTGCGGATACCCGTCTCGAACGTCTCGGCGGGCGTCCAGCCGAGCTCCGCGCCGATCCGGCTCGCGTCGATCGCGTAGCGCTTGTCGTGGCCCGGGCGGTCGGCGACCTCGGTCATCTGCTCGGCATAGGGCTTGCCGTCCGCACGCGGGCGCAGTTCGTCGAGGATGGCGCAGAGCGTCTTTACCACTTCGATATTCTGGCGCTCGTTATGCCCGCCGACATTGTAGGTACGGCCCGGCTCGCCGCGCTCGAACACCGCCTGCAGCGCGCGGACATGATCCTCGACATAGAGCCAGTCGCGGACCTGATCGCCTTTGCCGTAGATGGGCAGCTTCTCGCCATCGAGCGCCTTGGCGATCATCAGCGGGATCAGCTTTTCGGGGAAGTGATACGGCCCGTAATTGTTCGAGCAGTTGGTGATGAGCACCGGCAGGCCGAAGGTATGGCCCCACGCGCTGACGAGGTGGTCGCTGCCCGCCTTCGACGCCGAATAGGGCGAGCGCGGGTCGTAGGGCGTCTCCTCGGTGAACAGGCCCGTATCGCCGAGCGAGCCGTATACTTCGTCGGTCGAGATGTGGTGGAAGCGGAAGGCCTTGCGGGCGTCCTCGTCGAGGCTCAGCCAATAGGCGCGTGCCTCGGCCAGCATGACGTAGGTGCCGACGACGTTGGTCTGGATGAATGCGCCCGGCCCATCGATCGAGCGGTCGACATGGCTCTCGGCCGCCAGATGCGTGACGACGTCGGGCTTGAAGTCGGCGATCGCGGCGCGAACCGCCTCGGCATCGCAGATATCGCCCTGGACGAAGCGATAGCGGTTCGAATTCGCCACCCGCTCGACCGTCGACAGCGTGCCCGCATAGGTCAGCTTGTCGAAGTTCAGCACTTCGTGGCTGGTGTTCTCGATCAGGTGGCGGACCAGCGCCGAACCGATGAAGCCGGCGCCGCCGGTGACGAAGATACGCATGGGGGTCGGGTCCTTCAGGCGAGCGGCGCCAGCGGGCGGCCGTCATAGTCGAAAGGGCTATCGAAGTCGGCAAGGCGCGGCTGCATCTTGTCCTTGTCCGACAGCTCGGGGGTCGTGCCGGCGGGGATCGGCCAGTCGATGCCGACCGAATCCCACGCGATGCCGCCGTCATTGGCGGGCGCGTAGAGGCCCGAGCACTTGTAGGTGACTTCGCAATCGGGTTCGAGCGTCACGAACCCGTGCGCAAAGCCGATCGGAATGAAAAGCTGGTGCCCGTTCTCGGCGGTCAGCTCGGCGCCGACCCACTCGCCATAGGTGGGCGAGCCGCGGCGCACGTCGACCGCCACGTCCCAGATGCGCCCGCGGATGCAGCGGACGAGCTTGTCCTGGCCCGCGGGCGGCGTCTGGAAGTGCAAACCGCGCAGCGTGAAGGCGGGCACCGAGAGCGAATGATTGTCCTGGACGAAGGCACAGTCGATCCCCATCGCGGCGAAGGCGTCGCGATTATAGGTCTCGGTGAACCAGCCACGGGCATCGCCGAACCGGCGCGGGCGGATGAGCTGGACGGGGGAGGTCATGGCTGGGGCCATAGCGCGTCGGCCCGCTTGTGCAAGTCCGGGGGGCGCCCGGCGGCGGTGTCGGTCCGGGTCCCGGCCTTGGCGGCACGGACAGCGCGCGATCGCGGCTTCCCGATCGTTGTCGGGCGGGGGCCGAGAAAAGACGGGCGATCAGGGTTGCGATCGCCTCGCCGTCCTGCATCGGCGACGCGTGCAAAGCGCTAGCGGGTGCAGCAGATACGACGCTCACTTGATGCCTGCGCGGCACGTCCGGGATGCATCTTCATCGACTCGCCGATGCGGCATGGGCCATCGCCGACTCGACGATTGGCGCCGGGCAGGTCGCCGAATGACGCGCCCGTCTGGCACGCTGTACCCGGCCGCCCGCTGGGCCAATGGCCTGCTGTTTGTCGGTTCAGTCCGCGCGCGACTGCGCGGCCGCTGATCGCCGAGATCGCTGTTCGGTTCACCAGAACCGACCGGATCGAAAGGCTGCAACGGATAAGGACCCGCGGGCGAATCGGAGCTCGCCCTTTGGCGGGGTAGGGCCGAGCTGACCTCGGCGGCAAACGCGATGCACCGCGCCGTGGTCCGAGAGGCGCAGGCGATATGTCTGCGTGGGCAACTCTGTCGGGCCGCGCAGCGCGCGGCCTCGGACCAAAGCGAACGTGCCATTTTCAGTGACTTTGCCGACCCCGACCGATGATACGGATCCGGCACTCTTGAAGCTCGCGGGTGAGGATCGGCGATCGGAACACGCGCCAACGAATCCAAAAAAAAGACCGGTGCGAAGTGTCATCCGCTTCGCACCGGTCCCTGTATTCGCCCTAGGAGGCGGTGCCCGCAATCAGGCGATAGCGATCAACTGGTGCTCCATCTGCACCTGGCCGTGCTGCCCCCCGTCGAACGTCGCGAACGCAGCGTCGTGGCCGGTATCGACGAAGGCCGATGCCGACACCGTCTCGTGCGCTGCGGCGGTCGCCGGCGCAGCTTCGGCCACCGCGGTCACGGCCCCGGTCGTCTGACCGGTCGGCGAACGGCCTTCGGCGAAGCCATACAGCACGTAATGCCGCGCCAGCGCTTCGGCATCGTCGCCATAGGCAGCGGCGAGGTCGGCATAGGCCGCGGCATAGGCCTTGGCATCAAACGTCACCGTGCGGCCCTCGTCGGCGCCGTAGAGGATGAAGTGCCGCGCCGCCGCGGTTTCGTCCGCGCCGTAAGCGCGGATGAGGTCGCTGTACGAGGCGAGATACGCCCAGCCGTCAAAGGTGATCGCACGACCCTCGCTCGCCCCATATTCGATGAAGTGCTTCGCGCCGGCCGTGTCATCCGCACCATAGGCGGCGCGCAGGTCACGATAGGAGGCGATGTAATCGAGCGCGTTGAAATTGAGCGTGCGCCCTTCGTCGAAGCCATAGTTGAGATAGTGCTGAACGCCCGAGGCGGCGTTCGTGCCATAGGCCGCGCGCAGATCGGCATAGCCCGCGATATAGGCCAGGCCGTTGAACTGGGCCGTGAAGCCGAACAGGTTGCCGCTCGCCACCACGCCGGTGTTGAGGTAGGCACCGAGCTCGACCCCGGTGACCTCGGTCGCGCCGTGTTCGGTGACGAGGATGGTGCGACCCGAGGCGTTGAGGACCTGATAGTCGGACATCACGCCAGCCAGCAGCAGCGTATCCGACCCGGCCCCACCATCGACGCGATCGAAGCCCGACATCGCCTGGATCGAAGCGCGTCCCGACAAGGTGACGATCGTGTCGTCGCCGGCACCGCCCCACAGGCGATTATTGCCCATGTTGCCGACGATGTAGTTGGCAAGCTCGTTGCCGGTGCCGTCGATCGAACCGTTCCCGGTAAGGATCAGGTTCTCGAGCCCGGCGGTCAGCGTGAAGCTGACGCTCGACTGTACCGTGTCGATGCCGTCGCCGCCGAATTCGGTGATCTGATCGCCGGCATTGTCGACAATGTAGGTGTCGTTGCCGAGCCCACCGTTGAGGAAGTCGGCCCCGGTGCCGCCGTCGAGCAGGTCGTCGCCCGCACCGCCGAAGAGCTGGTCGCTGCCATCACCGCCATACAGCCAGTCGTTGCCGCCGTTGCCGAACAGCAGGTCGTCGCCGGCATTGCCATAGGCGGTGTTGCCCATCTCATCGCCGATGAACAGATCGGCGCCCGAGCCCAGGATCGCGATCTCGAAGCCCGACACGGTGTCGAGCCCGCCCTGCGCGCCGGCGTTGACCTGGCCGCTGCTCAGGTTGACCTGAACCGCATTGGTGAGGTCGCCATAATACAGCGCATCGCTGCCCGCGCCGCCCATCAGGACGTCGTCGCCCGCGCCGCCCGACACCCAGTCGTCGCCCGCGCCCGCATCGATGCGGTTGGCGACGTCACTGCCGGTCAGCGTGTCGTTATAGGCAGAGCCGATCAGCCCCTCGATGCTGACGAGGATATCGTTGCCTGCGCCCGTCGCGGCACGCGCCGCAAGGCTGGCGGTGACGGGGCCCATGGCATTGGCATAGCTTGCCGTGTCGAAGCCGCCGGCACCGTTGATTACGTCGTCGCCCTCGCCGCCCTCGATGCGATTGTCCTGGTCGTTACCCGTCAGCGTGTCGTCATAGGCCGAACCGACCAGGTTCTCGATGCTGACGAGCGTGTCGTTGTCACCGAGGGACACGCGCTGGGCGCCGGTGATGCCGAGATCGACCGTGACGCCGACCGATGCATAGGCATAGCTGGCGGTGTCGTTCCCGGTACCTCCGTCGAGGACATCGTTGCCGAGACCGCCGACCAGCACGTCGTTGCCGCCCGCGCCGCTAAGCACGTCGTTGCCCGTCGAGCCGACGATGGTCTCGTCACCGTCGAACCCGGTGAGCGTGAGGTTACCGATCCCGCCATCGAAGTTGAAGGCGGTGAAGCCACCGGTGTAACCGCCGAGCAGCTTGAAGATCGTCACGAAGCCGTTGGTGGTGCCGGTGCCGTCGCGATCGACCTGAAGCAGCAGGTCGGTACCCGACTGGACCAGCCGCAGATAGCCGTCCGCGAAGCCGTCGAAGCCGAAATAGCCCGCCCCGCGGCTGAGGAAGGTAGTCAGTTCGAACCGATCGCCGTTATCGCCGCGACCGAAGTCGGTGACGACATTGTCGCGCGCGGTCGTCGCCACCTCGGTCGAGGTCGCGGCGCTCGCGCCAACGCCGAGCACGATCGTGTCGGCGCCGCTTCCGAGCGTGAGATTGTAGTTGTTGACCCCCGCCGCGCCGCGCATGCTGATGCTGACGATGTCGTCGCCCGAACCGGCATTGACCGCCGCGCTTGCGACGCCGGTCAGTATGATGCGGTCGTTGCCCGCACCGCCATCGACCGTCACCATGTCGACGTTGCGGTCGTTCGACGTCGCACCGAGCGCGAGATAGGTCGCCGTCGACAGGCCATCCCCGATCGCCGCCAGGCCCGCGGAGAGGGTCCCGCCACGAAGCTCGATGAAGTCGTCGCCATCGCCGCCATCCATCATGATGTTGGTCGCCGACGACGCCGTGCCGGCCGTGGTCAGATTGGAGCGCGTGACGAGGATCGAGTCGTTGCCGCCATAACCGTAAAGGGCATCCGTCTGGCTCAGCGCCGGCGTCGCACCCGCTACGGCGTTGTCGATCAGCAGGTTGAAGTCGTCGTTGCCGCGCAGCGTGTCGCCGAAGCCCGAGCCCGTCAGATACTCGATGCCCGAAAGCGTATCGACGCCCTCGCCGCCGGTATCCTGTGCAGCACCCTGAATGCGGAGATCGACGTTCACGGCCGCGGTCGAGTTGGCGTAGGTGACGGTATCAAGACCCTCGCCGCCGTTCAGCGTGTCGTTGCCGAGGCCGCCCGACAGCGTGTCGTTGCCGTACCAGCCGTCGAGCGTGTCGTCGCCCTCGTTGCCGATCAGCGTGTCGGCGTAACCGCTGCCGCGCACGACGTCGTTGCCGAGGCCGCCGCGGAAGATCACCCGCTCGATGCTGTTGAACGAGCCTGCTTCGGCGCCGTCGATCGTGATCGCGCTGTCGCCGGCAAGATTGCCGAGGTCGAAGCGCACGCCGCCGGCGCGCCCGGTGTAATAGGCGTATGCGGTATCGAAGCCCTCACCGCCCTCGAACGTGTCGTTGCCGCCGTCGTTGGTGAAGACCGTGGTGAGACCGGCGGTGGTCCCGGACGCGATGCCGTTGACGAGAATGTCGTCACCGTCGCCGCCGCGCAGCGTATCGTTGCCAAGGCCACCAACGAGAATGTCGTTGCCCGCGCCGCCAACGAGGAAGTCGTTGCCGTCAGCCGTGCCGTCGGCCGTGCTGAAGGACCCTGCATAATCGCCGAACAGGATGTCGTTGCCTGCGCCGCCGATCAACAGGTCGCCGCCGCCCTGGCCGGTCAGCGTATCGTTGGCGTTGCCGCCGGTCAGCGAGTTGAAACCGACCGCGCCGGTCAGCGCATTGGCGAAGTTGAGCGCACCGACGATGTTCTCGATGCTCGCGAGCGTGTCGCGGCCGCCGAACGTCGTCGCGGTCTGTGCGGTGGTCAGATTGAGGTTGATCGTGACGGCGCCCGTCGAGGCCGAATAGTCGACGGTATCCGAGCCTGCACCGCCGTTGTAACTGTCGGTGCCGCCGCCATCGAAGAAGATATTGTCGCTGTCATTGCCGATGATCGTGTCGGCCAGCGAGCCGGTGCGGACGTTCTCCACGTTCAGGATCGTGTCGAGCCCGGCGCCGGTGTTCTGCGCCGTGGTGAGCGACAGGTTGACCGTGGCCGCGGTGCCGACGAACGACACCGTGTCGTTGCCGGCGCCGCCGTCGAGCGTGTCGTCGCCCGCGCCGCCGACCAGCACGTTGTTGCCGCTGTTGCCGGTCAGTACATCGTTGCCCGCGCCGCCCGTCAGGTTTTCGATGTTCCGCATCACAGCGATCTGGCCCGCGGCGATGCGGGCGTTGCCGTCGCCCGAGTCCGCCAACGTCGCGGTCACCGCCTCAGCGTAATTGGCGAAGCTGGCAGTATCGATCCCGGCGCCGCCATCGAGATCGTCGACGACGCCCCCGGCGTTGTTGCCGGTGATGAGCGTATCATTCCCCGCGCCGCCGTTCAGTCCGTTACGGTTGCTGTCGCCGATCAACGTATCGTTGAACGCCGAGCCGAGAAGATTGTCCATGCCCGCCAGATAGTCGCTACCGGCACCGACGGTGTTCTGGAACGCCCCTTGGAGGGCCAGATTCACGCTCACGCCCGCGGTCGCACCGGCATAGGATGCCGTGTCGTTGCCCCGGCCACCGTCGATCACGTCGCTGCCCGCGCCGCCCTCGAGGATGTTGTCGCCGTCCGAGCCGATCAGCGTGTCGTTGTACTGCGATCCGATGAGGTTCTCGATGCCAGTCAGCGTGTCGGTACCAGCCGCGCGCGTATCCTGTGCGGTACCCTGGATGTTCAGATCCACGGTCACGCCGGTCGCGCTGCTGCTGAATGCCTGTGCGTAGCTGACGGTATCGTTGCCCGAGCCGCCGTCGATGGTGTCGTTGCCCAGCGTGCCGAGGATGAAGTCGTTGCCCTCGCCGCCCGAGGCGACGATCGAGCTGTTGTTCACCGCGGCGAAGGTCGGCGCATCGGCCGCTGCCGACGAGTTCGAGATGTGGAGCGTATAGGTCTGGCCCGCGGTGAGCGGCAGCGCACTGGGCGGATTGGTGACGTTCCACTGGCCGACGCGGATGTAATAGGTACCCGCGGTGGCGAACGTATAGGTCAGCCGCGCATCGTCGTTGCCGGTACCGCCGACGTCGTTCGACGCGCCGGTATCGTTGTCGGCGAGCAGGACGCCGTTGCTGTTCAGCAGCTCGATCCAGCTGTCGAGATCGGTCTGCGACGAGTTGGTGTCGATGTCGAACGTGACCGTCGCGCCTGCGGCGACGTCGATCCGGTAATATTCGAGGCTGCCGCCCGCCGCCGTCGCGTTGACCGTCGCGTGCGGGATCGTCGTGCTGTTGGCGACGTCGTCGCGCGGCGCGAGGTCGTATGCGCCCGCCACGTCGATCGCGGTGGCGATGTTGCTGTTGTTGACGGTACCCGGCTTGCTGATGTCGGGCTTGTCGGTGGTCGTGTTAACGACGGTGAAGCCGCCGCCGAGCAGGCGGTCGTTGCCCGCGCCGCCGACCAGCGTGTCGTTGCCGCTGGCGCCGCCGCTGAGCACGTTGTCCTGGCTGTTGCCGGTCAGCGTGTCGTTGCCGACGGTGCCCTGGATGTTCTCGATGTTGCGCAGCGTGTCGGTTTCGCCGTCGTGCGTGACGATGACGTCGGCGCCGGTGTCGTTGAGCGTGGCGGTGATGCCGGTCTGGCCGGTGAAGATCACCGTGTCGCTGCCTGCGCCGCCGTCGAGGATGTTGTTCGCGGTGTTGCCCACGAACACGTCGTTGCCCGCGCCGCCCTTCACGTTTTCGATCAGCGAGCGCGTGTCGTTATTGTAAAGGAGCGACATCGCGATGTTGCCGGGCGCGAACGCGAAGCCGTTCTGATAGGCGAGGCTGTTGGCCAGCTGCGCCGCGTCGAAGGTCGAGAATTCGCCCGGACGCAGGTCGACGGTCACACCATTGGCATAGTTGCTGACGTCGATCGTGTCGTTGCCGCCGCCGTCCCAGATGGTGAGGAAGATCTTGTTGCCCGAGGGCGCACCCTGGCCGACGCCGTTGACGAACATCTCGCCCGTCGTCTGGCTGAAGGTGTAGACCGTGTCGGTCGCATTGGTCGTGTAGTTCGCGCCGTACATGTACTGGAGCGCGGCAAGATCGTACTGCATGTACGTCTGCGGCTGGTTAACCTTCTCGCCCGCGAAGCCGGTTGTGTTCGGGGCCGGCGTATAAGTCATCAGCGACCAGGCCTGGCCGTCCTTCTCGGGGCTGAGCGCGCGGGTGCCGAAGCGCGGGAAGTCGCCAAAATAGAAGGACAGGTCGGAATTGGTATAGTCCTGATGCCCGTGCTTCAGCCCCATCGTGTGGCCGATCTCGTGCATCATGGTGGCGTAGCCCCACGTGCCCTTGAACGCGGTGTCATAATAGGGCTGGTTGGTGCGGCCGAACCAGATATCGCCCGCCGCATCCAGCTTGTCCGAGGGGAATCCGCCGTAAGCCGAGCCGACGTCGTTGTCGGCGGTCTGCGAAATGCGGATGTTGGCGTGGACCGTGTCGGTCTCGGTGATTTCGGTGAACTTGAGGTTGGTCGCCGCCGAGATCATCGCGAAGCTGGCGCGCGCCGCGGCGATCTGTGCCGTGCCCAGGTCGATGTGATAATTGGCCACGCCCGCGCTGAGCGAGGTGGTGCTGTCGTAGTTCGAGCCGGCGGTCGGGAAGCTGTAGGTGAGGTTGAGCGTGCCCCACTTCGAACCGATCAGGATCGCGTCGATGTTGCGGTCGCCGGTGAACGAGCGGCTGCCATCGGGGTTGGTGACGAGGTTCAGGAGCGTCCCGATATTGTTACCCTCGGGATTCGCCTCGCCGATGCCCGGATTGGTCAGGCGACCGGTCTGGCCCGCATTGGTGTCGCCGCCCTGGCAGAAGGCGCACTGGCAGCCCTGGATGACGGTGAGGTGGCCAAGATCCGAAAGCGGGTCGATGTTGTCGGTGCCCAGCCCAGCGTCGATGCGAAGATCGGAACTCATGTCTGCCTTCCCCCTGTTCGATGCGGTGGAGAGCCCCGCATCCAGCTGCACTTTGTGCGCCGCAATAGAATCTTTCGCGCGCGCACATATGCTTGATGAAGGAAGACTGACGGATCGATGACAACGAAGCAAGAGGCTTGGTTGCGAAATAAACGATATTGTTCGATGACTTGGCCGAAGGCCCGAAGGCGTGGTTCGACTTGGCCCGACAGGCGCTCTGCAAGATCAGCACCGCGGTCGGCGACGACGAGCAGATATACCATGGACGGGCGGCAAGAGCGCCGAGAGGAGAGAATGCGATGCTGATGTCCGCCGCGATGATGCTCGCCGCGACCGCCGCGCTGCCCGATCAGGGCGCCGATGCGCGCGCCCGCCGCGTAAGGGATCGGCACGAAAGCGTACCGACCGTGACTCGCGCCGATACCGGCCGCCGGATCCTGTCGACGGCGTTCGTCCGCGTCGGCCCCGACAACATCCTGACGATCGAGCTTCGCACAGGCGCTGTGCTGACGCTGCGCAACGTGACGATGGGACCGCGCAGCTTCTGCGGCGAGCGGGTCGAGGCGGACGGCGCGCCCGGCCGGCGGACCTGCGCCGGCTATGCCGACGTTGCCGCCGCGCGCCCCGATCCCGGCCGCGCCTTTGCCGAACCTGTCGATGTCGTCGGCGACGGGCCGGCGCCGCGCATGCGATAGCTCAGCCGCCGAGCAGCGCCGCGGCCGCTTCCGTTCCCGACAGCCACGCGCTTTCGACGCGCGGGGCGATCAGCCAGTCGCCGCACCCGGTCAGCCCCGCGCTCTCGTCGCGCCAGTGGCCCAGCCCCGCCGCGGCCGACCGGGCATAGCGCCAGCGATGCGCGGAGGCGTGGACGGGGGCCGGCAGCCCGTCGATTCGCGCCCCCAGCGCCGCGGCCAGCCGGTGGGCGATATCCTCTCGCGGCGCCTCCAGGTTGCGGGCCGACCAGTCGGCATCGGCATGAATTGTCCATGCCTCGCCCGCCGCGCGACCGGGCTTGGCCTTGTTGCGGACAGCGCGATCGATCACCCCGTCGCCGTCCAGCAGGGCCGGCGCGTCGGTCGGTCGGTCGAAGGCGATGAGAGCGGTCCAACACGGCCGCGACGCATGACGCTTCGCCAGCGCGGCGAGCGGCGATCCGGCCGTCGCGGCAAGCGCCGCGGTCTGTTCTGCGGGCAGCGCGAGGACGAGCTCGTCGAACGGCCCCTCGACCGCATCGCCCATATGCAGGCGCCAGCCATCCGCTTCCCGCGCCATTCCGGTGACCTGGGCCGACCAGCGGACCGCGAGCGGCGCAGCCATGGCGCCGAGCGGCGCATCCATCGACGGCACGCCCACCCAGGCATCCGCGCCCGCCGCTGGCCATGGCGCCGCGATTCCCGCACGGGCCCACGTACGCAGGCGCTCGACGAAAGCGGGCGCCCGCGCGGTCATGTACTGCGCGCCGTAATCGAAGGCATAGGCCTGTCCGCCGACCTCGATCACCCGGCTCGCCAGCCGGCCGCTCGGCCGGCGTCCCTTGTCGAAGATCGCCGGGCGGATGCCGCCCGCGGCCAGCGCCTCGCCGTAGGCGAGCCCCGCCATCCCGGCCCCGACGATCGCGACCCGCATCGCCATCAGGTGAACGACCGGACCGGCGTGTCCGACGACATCAGCGTCACGCGAAACGCGATGACGCAGATCCAGATGACGATGAACAGGACGACGGCGGCGATCAGCGCGGTGCGCTGCTGGGGTGTCATCTTACGCATCACTCGGCCCTTCCGGTCACATCAACAGGTCTTCGTAGAGGAAGTGGTAGCGCCGGTGCCCCGACCGGTCGCGGTCGAGGGCGAGGCCGTGGCGCACGCCGAAAAAGCCCTTGGCCGCGGCCCCTGCCATCTCGTCGCGGCGGGCCAGAATGAACGCCGGGTCCTGCGGGTTCTTCTGCTGCATCGGAAGTCTCCTTCGCTGATCGGTCCGCCCCCGGCGCGCGCACGTCACGCTGCCGCACCGAGCTTTCGCGCACCGGATCGACCAAGGCCATACGGCGTTATTTCCGCATGCCGCCGCCGGTAACCCGATCGCTTTGTGCGGTATGCTTTATCAACCCCCTCGAAAGCCGTGATTTTCCGATGCGACCGGTCGCGGACTGGGCTTTGGCCTAGCTCCTGCTCAGACCGCATCCGCGCCTATCTCTACGCAACGCCCGCCCCGATCCCCCGAAGTCGAAAGAGACGATGACATGAAGAAGTACAAGGACGCGCTCGCTGGCAAATGCCCCTTCGGCGGTGATCGCATCGGCGGGACCGAGGGGACGCCGCCGACGCTGGCGCAGTGGTATCCCGAGCGGCTGCGCGTCGAGCTGCTCGCGCGCAATGCCCCCGCGGCCAATCCGCTCAGCGACTTCGATTATCCGGCTGCCTTTGCAAAGATCGACCTCGATGCGCTGAAGGCCGAGATCAAGGCGTTCCTGACGAGCTCGGTCGAGTGGTGGCCGTCGGACTATGGCAATTACGGGCCGCAGATGATCCGCATGTCGTGGCACTCGGCGGGCAGCTATCGCATCGCCGACGGGCGCGGCGGCGCGGGGGAGGCGATGCAGCGCTTCGCCCCGATCGAAAGCTGGTGGGACAACGGCAATATCGACAAGTCGCGCCGCCTGCTCTGGCCGATCAAGGCCAAGTATGGCGCGTCGCTGTCCTGGGCGGACCTGATCGTCCTCACCGGTAATTGCGCGCTCGAGATCATGGGCCTGCCGACGCACGGCTATGCCGGCGGGCGCGAGGATGCGTGGATCGCCGACGACGCGACCTATTGGGGGCCGGAGGTGTGGGACCCGCACCATATCGAATCGTTCGATTCGATGACGATGCGCGACAAAAGGTGGCGCGGCGAGAACGGCGATGCCGACTACGACCTCGAACAGCCGCTGGCCGCGTCGAACCAGGCGCTGATCTACGTCAATCCGGAGGGGCCGTACGGCAACGGCGATCCCGAGGCGTCGGCGCGTGACATCCGCATCACCTTCACCCGCATGGCGATGAACGACGAGGAGACGGTGGCGCTGATCGCCGGCGGCCACGCCTTCGGCAAGAGCCACGGCATGGTGAAGCCCGACCGCATCGGCGCGCCGCCCGAGATGGCGCCGCTGGAGGCCGCGGGCCTCGGCTGGCACAATCCGGAAGGGACCGGCAACGCCGAGTTCACGATGACCAACGGCATCGAGGGCAGCTGGACGCAGGATCCGACGCGCTGGGACAACAGCTATCTCGAAAACCTGTTCGGCCACGAATGGGAGCAGACGCGCAGCCCCGCCGGCTCGCTGCAATGGACGCCGGTGGACAAGAATGCGCCGCGCACCCCCGACGCGCACATTTCGGGCAAGACGCACCCGCTGATGATGATGACCAGCGACATCGCGCTCAAGGTCGATCCGGTGTACCGTGAAATCTGCCAGCGGTTCATGAACGACTTCGACTATTTTACCGAGCAGTTCTCGAAAGCGTGGTACAAGCTCACCCACCGCGACATGGGGCCGCGCGAGCGGTACATCGGGCCGGAGGCGACGATCGCGCCCGACCTGCTTTGGCAGGACCCGATTCCCGAGCGTGATTACGCGCTGATCGACGGCGGCGACGTGGCCGCGCTGAAGCAGTCGATCCGCGATACCGGCTTGTCGATCTCCGACCTCGCCTTCACCGCGCTGTCGGCGGCGATCCCCTATCGCGACAGCGACAAGCGCGGCGGCGCCAACGGTGCGCGCCTCGCGCTCGCCCCGCAAAAGGACTGGGCGGTCAACGCGCGCACCGTCTCGGTGATCGAGCGGCTGAAGGCGCTGAAGGTCGAGTTCGACGGCGGCGCAGCAGGCGGCAAGCGGGTCTCGCTCGCCGACCTGATCGTGCTCGGCGGTGTCGTGGCGGTCGAGGACGCGGCAACGGCCGCGGGCCACACCGCGCCCGTCCCGTTCACGCCGGGCCGCCGCGATACGACCGACGAACTGACCGACGCCGACAGCTTCGAATGGCTACGCCCGGTCGTCGACGGGTTCCGCAACTATACCGACGAGCATTTCGAGGCGGTGACGCAGGGCCGGGTCGCGCCCGAGCAGCTGTTCCTCGACAAGGCGGCGCTGCTCAAACTCAGCACCCCCGAATGGGCGGTGCTGACGGGCGGGCTGCGCGCGCTCGGCGCCAACTGGGACGGCGGCAAGGCGGGGGTGTTCACCGACCGACCGGAGACGCTGACCAACGACTTTTTCAAGGTCGTGACCAGCACCGATTATGTATGGGCGAAAACCGACGAGGCGGGGCACCGCTTCACGCTGAACGACCGCGCATCGGGCGAGGCGATGTATGAGGCGACGCGCTACGACCTCATCTTCGGCGCCAATAATCAGCTGCGCGCGGTGACGGAGGTCTATGCCGCTGCCGGTGGCGAGGCGCGGTTCGTGCGCGATTTCGTGGCGGTGTGGGACAAGCTGATGACCGCCGACCTGTTCGGCGAGGCCAAGGCCCCGCGCTGATCGAACGACGACCCGCCGCCGCTCGTCGAAGCGGCGGCGGGATCGCCTCAGTCGTGTTCGCGGCCGTTCGCGCCGATATAGAGCTCGCGTCCGCCCTCGTTATACGCCTCGCTCATCGCGGCCATGCCGGCCTCCGCCTCTTCGGCGGCGATGAAGGTCGTCGCTTCCTGATTCTGCTTGGCGGCGAAATCGCGCACCTCTTGCGTGATCTTCATGGAGCAGAATTTCGGCCCGCACATCGAACAGAAATGCGCGGTCTTGGCCCCCTCGGCGGGCAGCGTCTGGTCGTGATACTGCTCGGCGGTTTCCGGATCGAGCGACAGGTTGAACTGGTCGCGCCAGCGGAACTCGAACCGCGCGCGGGAGAGCGCGTCGTCGCGCAGCTTGGCGGCCGGGTGGCCCTTGGCAAGGTCGGCGGCGTGGGCGGCGAGCTTGTACGTCACCACGCCCACCTTCACGTCGTCGCGGTCGGGCAGGCCCAGATGCTCCTTGGGCGTGACGTAGCAGAGCATCGCCGTGCCGTACCAGCCGATCATCGCCGCGCCGATGCCGCTGGTGATATGGTCGTAGCCGGGCGCGATGTCGGTCGTGAGCGGCCCGAGCGTGTAGAAGGGCGCCTCTCCGCACGCTTCCAGCTGCTTGTCCATATTCTCCTTGATCTTGTGCATCGGCACATGGCCGGGGCCCTCGATCATCACCTGCACGTCCTGCGCCCAGGCGCGCTTGGTGAGTTCGCCTAGCGTGTAGAGCTCGCTGAACTGCGCCTCGTCATTGGCGTCCGCGATCGAACCGGGGCGGAGGCCATCGCCGAGCGAATAGGCGATGTCGTACGCCTTCATGATCTCGGTGATCTCGTCGAAGCGCTCGTAGAGGAAGCTCTCCTTGTGGTGCGCGAGGCACCATTTCGCCATGATCGAGCCGCCGCGGCTGACGATGCCGGTCACGCGCTTCGCCGTCATCGGGATGTAGGGCAGGCGGACGCCGGCATGGATGGTGAAGTAATCCACCCACTGCTCGGCCTGCTCGATCAGCGTGTCGCGGAAGATTTCCCAGGTCAGCTCCTCGGCGATGCCGCCGACCTTTTCGAGCGCCTGATAGATGGGGACGGTGCCGATCGGCACCGGCGAATTGCGCAGGATCCACTCGCGCGTGTCGTGGATGTTGCGGCCCGTCGACAGGTCCATCACCGTGTCCGCGCCCCAGCGGATCGACCAGACGAGCTTGTCGACTTCCTGCGCCACGTCCGACGCGACCGCCGAATTGCCGATATTGGCGTTGATCTTGACCAGGAAATTGCGGCCGATCGCCATCGGCTCGGATTCTGGGTGGTTGATGTTGTTCGGGATGATCGCGCGGCCGCGCGCCACCTCGTCGCGGACGAACTCGGGCGTCACATAGTCGGGGATGGCGGCGCCGAAGCTCTCGCCGTCGCGGACATACTCCCGCAGCATCTCGCGGCCCAGATTCTCGCGGGTCGCGACATACTCCATCTCGGGGGTGACGATGCCGCGGCGAGCATAGTGCATCTGGCTGACGTTCGCGCCCGGCTTCGCGCGCAGCACGCGGCAGCGGACATTGGGGAAGGGTTGGACGCCGCCCGAGCGATCCGGGCCGAGCTGGCCGTTATCCTCCGGCCGCACCTCGCGCTGGTCGACTTCCTCGACATCGCCGCGATCGCGGATCCAGTCGCGGCGGATTTCGGGCAGGCCCGCCATGATGTCGATGCGCGCGTTCGGATCGCTGTACGGCCCGCTGGTGTCATAGACGTTGAGCGGCGGCTCGCCCGACGAGGGTTCGAGGTCGATCGCGCGCATCGCGACCTTGAGCGGCCCGACATGGATCTTGCGGCTCCCGCGGATGGGGCCGGTCGTGACCTTGAGTTCGGTGCGGGCGGGGATATCGGCCATCGTCAGTTCCACTCCATGCGGAGGAAACGGACCTGTCTGGCGGGGCCGCTCCCTCCCTACGCCGGTGTCAGCCGGATCAGGTTCAGCGGGTCGATGGCTGCGGCCACCCTCTCAACCGCTGCGTCAGCGGTCCCCCGGGGATGGGCCGGGTGTAGGCGCTTCACGGGGCGCCCGCAAGCGAGGCGAACCAGTCGGCATAGGGCGTGTTGCGGACCATATGGCGATTGAGGTCAGGCGCGCCGTCGTCCCACCAGACCGGCCCCCGCTCGCCGAGCGCGACCTTCGCCGCCTGTACCCGCGCGCGGGCCGCGCGGGTTTCCGTTTCGTCAGCCGCATCGCGGACGGCGCGGCGGGCGGCCATCAGTTCGTTGACGAGCGCCTGCCGCTCCGCTTCGGCCAGCGAAGGATTGCTCCGCCGCCACAACCGCCCGCGGACGACGATGTACCGTCTGTCGGGCGTCTGGAGCGGCGCTTCTTTCGATCCGCTCACGCGGATGGTGCGGCACCGGCCCGCTCCCCCACCCGGTCACCCACAGCATATCCTGAATGGGTGGCCGGGCGGGCGAGCGGGCCGGTGCCGCCATCAAAGCGATCAGAAGCTGTAGGCAAGTCCGAGCGCGCCGATCCACTGGTTGGGCGAGCCGACGCGAGTCAGCGGCGAATCGGCGAAGTCGCCCGACAGCCGACGATAGACGACGCCGCCGACGAGCTGGAGGCCCCCGGTCAGGTCGCCGGTCAGCGACCGCATGCCCACCGCGCCGATGCCCCAGTTCTTGAACCCGCCGCCCGCGGTATAGATGGGCAGGCCCGAGCGTGCGCTCTCGGCCGGGGTGACGCTGAAATAGGTGCGGCCATAACCGCGCTCGACAAACTCGGCAGAGGCGAACAGGCCGACCAGCGCCTTGGTCGACAGGGGCGTCGTATAGGTGACGGTCGGCGTCAGGATGCCGCTCGAATGCACGCCCGCCACGTCGTAGCGATAGCTGAGCGTCGCCGAGAAACGGTCGTAATCGCTGGTGATGACGCCCGTCTTGCCGATGCCGACATAGCCGCCGAGCTCGATCGCCGTCCCGCGCTCGTCGAGCAGCGCCACCTGCGGGTTGTCGATCGCGTCGCGGCTGTTGCGGTTGAAATTGACGACGCCGATCGGCCCCGCCTGCACGTCCCAGGTGGGGCCGTAGCCGTCCTTGATGAGGTCGACGCTGATCCGGTTGCCGGCATAGACGAAGCGATAGCCCGAAATCTGGCCGATCGCGGCGGGTACGGGCGAGACGCTGTAGTCGCCCGACCCCTCGTAATCGGGGAGCAGCCCGACGCCGACACCGACGATCGCGAAGTCGCCGCGCGGATCGGTCGAGGGCGGCGTATCGACCGGCGCAGGGGCCGTATCCTGGGCGAAGGCGGGAGCGGCGATGCCGAGCGTCAACGCGGCGGCGAGAAGGATGCGCAAGTGATGGAACTCCGAAGGTTTCAGCCGCGAAACGTGTACGTTCGCGTTTCGCTCCCTTCAGAACATGTAACGCATGCGAATCCGCTGTTCCTCGCCGCCCTGCTGCACCGTGAAGCGCGCCGCGTCGAAGCGTGGCGGGCCGAAGGCGATGCGCGGATTGCGCGAGAAGCCGAACCCCTCGCGCGGGATGCCGGCAAAGGTGTCGAGCTTGCCGTTGCCGTTCTCGTCATGGATGATCGCCACGGCATAGCCGCCGGGCGGCAGCCCGTCATAGGCAAGGCTTCGCTGGCTGGCGGGCACCGAGCGGGCGACCGCGCGCGCATCGTCCTCGCACGTCGGGAAGTTGCTGGCGACCGCGGTCAGGCAGAGGCGGATGACGCCGCGCGCGTTGCGCAGCGCATCGACGTCAACCTTGAGCGTCGCGACCGGCGAGGCGCCGACCAGCAGCGCCAGCGGCGCGAGCGCGGCGACCCGCCGCATCGAAGTTACCCAAACCGTCATCGGTCCCGCACACCCGGTCCCAGAACCGGAAATAAAGCCCGTAATTGCACCCGTAGCGCTCATGATGGCGCTGGTGATGGCTGGCCGTGATCAGCCAGCGGCCCAGCGGCCCCTCCACCATGAACTTCGGGAAAACCTCCCACCCCATGTGGTTGGTCACTCCCATAAGCGTCATGATGGCGAGGACCAAGCCCAGTGCGCTAACATGGATCGGAATTGCGAGGACCAGTAGCGGAATTACCACGGCGCCGGTCAGCGCCTCGATCGGATGGAACGCCATCGCGGCCCAGGCGGTGGGCGGCCGGCTGGCGTGATGGACGGCATGCGCAGCCTTGAAGGGCTTGGGCCGGTGCATCCAGCGATGCGTCCAGTAGAACCAGGTGTCGTGCGCGAAGAGGTACAGGAACACCGACACCGGCAGGTACCAGAGCGGATAGGCGCCCACGTCCTCATAGATCTGCGTCCAGCCGTGCTGGCGCCAGCCCCAGGCGACGATGCCCGCCGGCACGCCGTAAATCGCGGCGGAGGCGAGGCTCCACTTGATCTCGCGCCCGATCTGCTTGTCGAGGCCGACATACAGCCCCGGCCGCGTCGCCCGCGTCGCGAGCGCGAACGCACCCGAGGTGAGGAGATACCGAACGCCGACGATCGCCGTCATCGCGGCAGCGGACAAAAGGATGGCGGCAAGCGCGGTCATGGCCCGCGTGTAGCCGGTCGGCGCGCGGCGTTGAAGGGGCGCTAAAGACTACGATAGCGGAAGTCGCGAAAGACGACCTCGCCCTTCCCCGCCGCGAACAGGGCGGGACGCAGGCTGAGCAGGTCGTCGATCGTGTTGGCGTTGTAGCCGGTCACCTGGCTGCGCACGCCGTGGCGGGTCCATTCCCTGCCGTCGAGGCTGTAGTAGAAGGTGACGATCTGATGATCGTTGACGATGCGCAGGTTCATCCGGCGTGCCGGCGGGGCGGGTTCGGGCCAGTAGGACGCCTTGCCCCCGCGATAGCTGACCATCCGCTCGCCATCGATGCCCATGCCAAGGAACAGCCGGTCGTTGAAGAATAGGAGGAGGCCACCCTCCGCCTCGCCTTTCAGCTCCAGCGTTACCGTGACCTCGAACGCGCGATCGCCGACCTGTTGGGTCAGGACGGTGCCGTTCGCCGGGCCGGTGCCCCTGCCCGTCAGCACGACCGCGCCGGGTTCGGGGCGGGCACGATCGGCATCGTCTGGCGCACTGGCATAAAGGCTCCACAACCGGCCCATGTCGGCTTTGGCAAAGGTCGACGAGTGGGGCAGGCCGTGCGGCACCGCTTGCCCGCCGGGCTTGCGCAGCGGCGTGGACAGGTCGCCGCCGACCGCGCGGAACCAGCCGTCCTTCGTCCACTCGATCGGTTCGAGCAACGTCTGGCGACCGAGCGACTGATAGCCGTTCTCATAGCCGTGATAGACCATGAACCAGCGCCCGTCCGGCCCCTCGACACAGGTCGCATGGCCCCGCGACCACCAGCGTTCGGCGGCAGAGCGCGTGCGCTGGATCGGATTGTGCGGGCAATTCTCCCATGGTCCGTGGATCGAGCGCGAGCGGGCGGCGACGATCATGTGCCCCGTCGCCGGCCCGGCGGTGCCACCGACCGCATTGACGAGGTAGAACCAGTCGCCCCGCCGGAACAGCTTTGGCCCCTCCGGCGCATAGTTTTCGGTGATCCAGTCGTCAGGGTACTTCCACGCCGTATAGGCATCCTCGACCGGCCCCGCCGTCGCGAGGCCGTCCGCGCTCAGTCGCACGCGCTTGCCGCCGTTGAAGAAAAGATACCGTTGCCCGTCCTCGCCAACGACATGCCCCGGATCGATCAGCCCGCCGATCTTGAGGTCGACCGGCTCGCTCCACGGGCCGTTCATGGAGTGTGCGTGGATGACGAAGATGTTCGCGAAGTCGGCCAACCCCTTTGACCAGGGCGCACGCATGAAGGGGATGTAGATGAGATAACGCTCGTCATGCTTGGCGATATCGACCGCGAATCCGGTACCGAGCGGTTTCTGCAGAGCGGGGGCGAGCGGCCGCCAGTTCACCAGATCGCGCGAATGCCAGATCAGCAATCCCGGCGCGTTGTCGAATGACGAATGCGTCATGTAGTAATCTTCGCCGTCCTTCAGCACCGAAGGATCGGGATAGTCACCCGCCAGCACCGGATTGAGGTAGCGCCCGTCGCCCAGATCGGCCTTTCGCTGACCCTCGATCCCGCGCGGCCATTCGAGCAGCGGCTGACCGCACGACGCCTCCTGCGACGCCGCGGCGATGTCGCCGTCACCGGCACCCTGCGCAGAGAGGCGGGCGCCCGAAAGGAGGACTGGCACGGACGCAAGCTTCAGCACATCGCGGCGATTGCCCATCCATTACCCCTCCTTATTGGAATATAAGTTCTATACCTGCCGGAGTGGTATGATGCAAACCTGCACCGCCCTTCATCCCCTCCCCTTCCCACTCCCCCTCAACCCCGCTAGTCGAGAGACATGGCCTCCACCCACCGTTGCAACGTCGCGATCGTCGGCGCAGGCCTTGCCGGCGGGCTGATCGCGCTGGCGCTGGCGGAGCGGCGACCGGGGCTGGAGATTCGGCTGATCGACGGTGCGGGATCGGTGGGCGGCAATCACCTCTGGTCGTTCTTCGACCACGACATCGCGCGCGAGGATCGCTGGCTGGTCGAGCCGCTGATCGTGCATCGCTGGGACAGCTACGACGTCCGGTTTCCGCGCCACGGACGAACGATCGCGGCGCGCTACAACTCGATCGAATCCGACCGGCTCGACGCGGTGGTGCGAAAGCGGCTGCCCGAGCGGGCGCTGATGCTGGGACGCAAGGTGCTCGCCGCCAGCGCGACCGCCGTCGTGTTCGCCGACGGCGACCGGATCGAGGCGGACGGCGTGATCGACTGTCGGGGGCCGGGCGACGTGTCGCACCTCATCATGGGGTGGCAGAAGTTCATCGGGCAGGAACTGGTCCTCACCGACAACCACGATGCCCCTCGCCCGATGGTGATGGACGCGTCGGTCGAGCAGATCGACGGCTATCGCTTCGTCTATTGCCTGCCCTTCGCGCCGGACCGGATGTTCGTCGAGGACACCTATTACAGCGACACGCCCGACATCGACGACCGCGCGCTGGACGGCCGGATCGCCGCCTATGCCGCCGCGCGCGGATGGGAAGTTGAGCGCGTGGCGCGGGCCGAGCGCGGGGCGCTCCCCGTCGTGTGGGGCGGCGATTTCGAGAGCTATTGGCTGTCGGGCGGGCGCGGCGTGGCCAAGGCGGGGATGCGCGCGGGGCTGTTCCACCCGCTCACCGGCTATTCGCTGCCCGATGCGGTGCGCATGGCCTCGATGCTGGCACGCGCGCGCGATTATGCGGGCGGGGCGCTGCACGAGGCGACGCACGACCATGCCGCCGCCACCTGGGCCTCGCGCGGCTTTTACCGGATGCTCACCGCGATGCTGTTCCGCGCCGCCGATCCGGCGGATCGCTGGCGCGTGCTCGAACGCTTCTACCGCCTCGATGCCGGGTTGATCGGCCGGTTCTATGCGGGGCAATCCACCATCTTCGACAAGGCACGGGTACTGACGGGCAAGCCGCCGGTCCCCATCGGGCGCGCGATCGCGGCCATCAGGGAGTCAAGGGTTTGAAGACCGCAGCGGTCATCGGTTCGGGTTTCGGCGGGCTGGCACTCGCCATCCGCCTGCAGGCGGCGGGCATCGCCACGACCATCGTCGAGGCGCGCGACAAGCCCGGCGGGCGCGCTTACTATTGGGAAAAGGACGGCTTCACCTTCGACGCCGGCCCCACCGTCATCACCGCGCCGGAGGCGTTGCATGAGCTCTGGGCGCTGTCGGGCCACGACATGGCCGACGATGTCGAGCTGGTCGCGGTCAATCCCTTCTATCGCCTCAATTGGGCCGATGGGACCAACTTCGACTACACCAACGACGACACCGTGCTGGCCCGCGAGATCGGCAAGCTCGATCCCGGCGATATCGAGGGGTACGCCCGCTTCCTCGACTATTCGCGCGGCGTTTACGAGGAAGGATACGTCAAGCTGGGGTCGAAGGCGTTCCTCGACTTCGGCTCGATGGTGAAGGCGGCGCCCGCACTCGCCAAGTATCAGGCATGGCGCTCGGTCTATTCGATCGTCGCGGGCTTCGTGAAGAACGAGAAGCTGCGCCAGGCGCTCAGCTTCCACACGCTCCTCGTCGGCGGCAATCCGATGAAGACGTCGAGCATCTACGCGCTCATCCACAAGCTGGAGCGTGACGGCGGCGTCTGGTTCGCCAAGGGCGGCACCAACCGGCTGGTCGCGGGCATGGTGCGCCAGTTCGAGCGGCTCGGCGGCACCATCCGCCTGAACGATCCGGTCGTCTCGATCGAGACGCTGGGCGACCGCGCGACGGGGCTGACGACCAAGAGCGGCTGGCATCTCGACGTCGATGCGATCGCGTCGAACGCCGACCTGATGCACAGCTACAAGGATCTGCTTTCCGGTTCGCGCAGCGCGAAGCGGACGGGCGCGAAGCTTGAGCGCAAGAAATTCTCGCCCTCGCTGTTCGTCGTGCATTTCGGGGTCAAGGGCACGTGGCCGGGCATCCCGCACCACATGATCCTGTTCGGCCCGCGCTATCAGGGGCTGCTCGCCGACATCTACGACCACGGCGTGCTGTCGGAGGATTTCAGCCTCTACCTCCACCACCCGACCGTCACCGATCCGTCGATGGCACCGGAGGGGCACTCGACCTTCTACGCGCTCGCCCCCGTGCCGCATCAGGGCAAATTCCCCGCCGACTGGGACGCGATCAAGGAGACGTACGAGCGCCGCATCCTCGACGAGGTAGGGCGCCGGCTGATCCCCGACATCCACGACCGGATCGTCACCAAGTTCAGCTACACGCCGGCCGACTTCACCCGCGACCTGTCGGCGCATCTGGGCAGCGCGTTCAGCCTGGAGCCGGTGCTGACGCAGAGCGCCTATTTCCGCGCACACAACCGCGACGACCATATCCCCAACCTCTATTTCGTGGGCGCGGGCACGCATCCGGGTGCGGGCATCCCGGGCGTGGTGGGCAGCGCGAAGGCGACGGCGGAGCTGATGCTGGCGGAACCGCGCTGATCGGCCTATCGGCAGCGCGGACAAGCCATTGAGAAAGACGAAGTGATGAACCGCATTGCGGTCTATTGCGGGTCGGCGACCCCCGCCGACCCCTCCTATATCGAGTGCGCGGCGCTCACCGGCCGGACACTGGCGGGCCGCGGCATCGGCACCGTCTATGGCGGCGGCAAGCTCGGGCTGATGGGCGCGGTCGCCGACGCGGCGCTCGCGGCGGGGGGCGAGGTGATCGGCATCATCCCGCAGGCGCTGGTCGATGCCGAGGTCGCGCATCGCGGCCTCACCAGCCTCGAAACCGTGACGGGCATGCATCAGCGCAAGCAGCGTTTCACCGACCTGTCGGACGGCTTCCTGACGCTGCCCGGCGGCACGGGCACGATGGACGAATTGTGGGAAGCGATGAGCTGGTCGCAGATCGGCTATCACACCAAGCCCGTCGGCTTGTTCAACTGGCAGGGCTTCTACGACCCGCTGATCGCCTTCGTCGACCGCATGGCCGAGGTCGGGTTCCTGCGCCCGCAGCACCGAGACATCCTGATCGTCGATGGCGACCTCGACCGGCTGCTCGAGCGCATGGCGGCCTATCGCCCGCACGTGCCGATCACGCGGATGACGCGCGAGGAACTGTGAGCGAGCGCGCCGCGCTGGTCGCCGCCGCGCGCGCGTCGATCGCGCGGGGGTCGAAGAGTTTCGCTGCCGCTTCGACGCTGTTCGACAAGGCGACGCGCGAGCGGGCGTGGCTGCTTTATGCCTGGTGCCGCAAGTGCGACGACGTGGCCGACGGGCAGGACCACGGCCACGGCATGTCCCGCGTCGAGGACGCCCCCGCCCGCGTCGCGCAGCTTCGTGCGTTGACCCATGCCGCGTTCCGGGGCGAGCCCACCGGCGACCCCGCGTTCGACGGGCTTGCCGTGGTGGTGCGCGAGACCGGCCTGCCGCAGCGGTTCGCCGACGACCTGATCGACGGATTTGTGCTGGATGCCAAGGAGTGGCAGCCGCGCAGCGAAGCCGACCTCTATCGCTATTGCTACCACGTCGCCGGCGCGGTCGGGTGCATGATGGCGGTGGTGATGGGCGTCGATCCCGCAGACGAGGCGACGCTGGACCGGGCCTGCGACCTCGGCCTCGCCTTCCAGCTCGCCAACATCGCGCGGGATATCGAGGAGGATGACCGCGCGGGCCGCTGCTACCTGCCGCAGGAATGGTTGGCGGAGATGGACGTGCCGCCCGGCCAGCACATGAAGCCGCCCTTCCGCTCGCGCCTCACCGTGCTCGCCCGGCGCCTCGCGACCCGCGCCGCGCTGCACGAGCAAAGCGCGCGCGGCGGCACGCCCGCGCTGTCGCTGCGTTCGGCCTGGGCGGTGCTGGCGGCGGCGGGCATCTATGGCGACATCGCCCGCGAAGTCGCCCGCCGCGGCGACCACGCCTGGGACCACCGCGTCCACACGACGAAGGCCGAGAAGCTCCGCTGGATCGCGCGGGCGGGGGTGCAGGCGTGGCGGCGAGGGCGCTATGCGGGCGCGGCGCGGCCGGGGGAGTTGTGGACGCGACCGCGCTGATTACAGCTGCGCGCTCCCAATGGCTCGTTTGGGTAAAAGCGGACTGTCCGCTATCTTGATCGGCGGGCAATCAGGATCGTGGTGCCGATCGTAATCAATCCAACGAGTAGTGAGACGATCACGCTGCCGAAAATTATCGACAAGCCCGTCTGCCCGTCATCGCGCGAATCGGCGATCAAATACCATCGCGTTAGGAGCGCTTTGGAGAGAAAGAAGGCAGCGGGGACTGCGATCACTGCGGGTAGAGCGGCGAGAGAAGTTCGCTTCCACAACATTTCACGCTCATGCCTGCTTCAAGAGGTGTCGGCAATCGGGCGAAAGCTACCAAAAGGGCCGCGCCTGAGACAGTCTAAACCAACTCCGCTCCCAGCAGCGTAAGCAGCTTCACGTCGACCCCGCATCCTTCCGCCCGCTTCGCCGCGACGAACGCCGGCAGCGCGCCCAGCGCCACGCGGTGGACGGTGATCCCCTCGCCATCGACGCCGCCGCCCGGCCCGACCTGCGTCAACCCGGTCGCGCGCATCAGGGTGAAGCCCTCCGACGCCATGCCGGGGGAGGACCAGAACTCGCCCACCGGCTCCATCACCGCCGCGCGCCAGCCGGTTTCCTCTTCCAGCTCGCGGCGCGCGGCCTCGACCGGGTCCTCGCCCTCGGTCTCGTCGCCGACCAGCCCGGCGGGGAGCTCGATGCAGTTGCGATCCAGCGGCACGCGGTACTGCTCGACCAGCAGGACATGGCCGTCTTCCACCGCCAGAATGACCGCCGCGTGGATGTTGCCGGTGCGCGAGACATATTCCCACCGCCCCCGCCGCTTCATGTCGAGCCAGCGGCCCGCCCACATCGTCTCGACCGGCTTGTCGCGGTCGAAGGGGTCGTCGGTCATGGCTCGCCACCCTTGCTGATCGTCGTTAGGCTGGCGCCGCCTTTAACGGGATCAAGGGGACAAGGCCAATGCTCAAGGATTTTCAGGCGTTCATCGCGCGCGGCAACGTGCTCGACCTTGCGGTCGGCGTCATCATCGGCGCGGCGTTCGGCAACATCACCAAGTCGCTGACCGACGACGTCATCATGCCGGTGATCGGCGCGATCTTCGGCGGGGTCGATTTCTCGGGCTATTTCCTGCGCCTGGGGCCGGTGCCGGCGGGCTATACCGGGTCGCTCACCAACTATGCGGCGCTCAAGGAAGCGGGCGCGCCGCTGCTCGGCTTCGGCCAGTTCGTGACGGTGGTCATCAACTTCCTGATCCTGGCCTTCATCGTCTTCCTGCTGGTGCGCAGCGTCAACCGGATGATGACGCGCCTCGAAAAGCAGAAGGCCGAGGGTACGGCAGCGCCCGCCGCCGATCCGGCCGACGTGGTGCTGCTCCGCGAGATCCGCGACGAGCTGAAGGCGTCGCGGGGCGTTTGATTTTTCCCGGCTCACGCCGGGAGAACGGCTCCAGCCCGCTCCCCCACCCGGCCACCCACTGAGTATTCTGATGGGTGGCCGGGTGGGGGAGCGGGCTGGAGCCGCCGAACA